>DATMKC010000028.1:0-4235 GCA_035553555.1 Egibacteraceae bacterium
ACCCGCTGGTGGACGTGTTGCCCTTCTCGTCGTAGGCGCCCACGGAGACCACCAGCGGGTCGTCGGCCGGCTTCATGATGGTGCCGGCACCCGGGCCGGAGTTGCCCGCGGCGACGACGACGACGATCCCGAGCTGCCACAGGCGCTGGACGGCGTAGTTGAGCGGGTCGACCTTCGGGTCCTGGGTGCTCTTCGTGCCCCAGGACAGGTTCATGACCCGGATGTTGAACTGGTGCTTGTAGGCCGACACCCAGTGCATTCCCTGCAGGATCGTCGAGACGTCTGCGACGCCGTTGCGCCCCGCGACCTTGACGGCGACCAGCGTCGACTTCGGCGCCACGCCGGCGTAGATGCCCTTGTTGGACCCCACCGAGTCGAGCCCGCTGCCGCCGGCCGCGCCGGCCATGACGGTGCCGTGGCCGTAGGTGTCGACGAGCGTGCCCTCACCGGACAGGTCCGGTCCGTGCACCAGCCGGCCCTTGAAGTCGTTCATCTCCGAGATGCCGGTGTCCAGCACCGCGATGCCGACGCCGGCGCCGGTGTTGCCGCCGCTCCAGGCCGCGTTCGCCTGCGTCGTCTTCACGAAGTTGCTGGCGACCGCCGTCGAGTCGTCGTAGGAGAGCTCCTCGAAGCTGGCCCGCCGGTCGGCCGTGATGCCGGTGACGCCGGTGACGCCGGCCAGCTCAGGCAGCCGGTTGGCCGGGACCCGAGCCTCGACGCCCTCGACGATCGGGAGCGGGGACTCCACCGTGCCGCCGATCGAGCGGACCGCGTCCGCGGCTGCCTCGACGCCCCCCGCAGCCGTCACGATGACGTCCTGCAGCGCCTCGCCGACCACGGACAGGCCCGGGTCGAGCGCGGCCGACGTCCAGGCGCTGCCGCGCGCCGACGGGGCGGCCGCGGCCGACAGCTGGGTGGCGAACAGGCCGGCGACGGCCAGCAGCGCGATCGCACCGCGGCGGCCCAGCGCAGCGCCCGTCGGGACGGCGCGGTCGGTGGGGAGCATGCTCACCTCAGGAGATGGGGGTGGGAGAAGTACCTCACGCATGGTGGCCGAGGAGTCGCTGTCTGTGCATGACCGATCCGGGCCGTCGGCGGCTAGTCACTTCGGACTAGACGGCCTGCCTCCGCTACAGAAGTGCGGGCGCAAGCCGGGACATCGCGCCCACGTTCGTCACGCAGCGTGAGCGCGTGGAATCAGGCCGTCAGCGTTGTCGTGCAGCACCCGGCGGAGCCAGTAGTCACCGAGGTCGAGCCGGAGCAGCGCCTCCACCTGGTGGGCGTACGGGTAGGGCGTGTTCGGGAAGTCGCTGCCCAGCAGCACCCGATCGGCCAGGTCGGCCAGCCGCGACCGGAGCCCGGGCGGGAAGGGCGACCGCGCTTCCACGAAGTCGGTGAAGGCCATGGTGGTGTCCAGGTGCACCCGCGGGTAGCGCTCGGCCATCGCCAGGAAGTCCTCGTACTCCGGCATCCCCATGTGCGCCACGACGGCGGTGAGCCGCGGGTGCCGGGCCAGCACCTCGCCGAAGGGCCCGGGCCCGGTGAACGGCCCGGGCGTGGGGCCGCTGCCGCAGTGGACGACGACCGGGACCGCGGCCTCGGCCAGCTGCCCCCACACCTCGTCCAGCAGCGGGTCGCGCGGGTCGTACGCCCCCACCTGCAGGTGCGCCTTGAAGACCTGCGCGCCCTCCTCGATCGCCGTGCGGACGTACGCCGCGGCACCCGGCTCGGGGTGGAAGGTGGCCGTGCGTAGCACGTCGGGCTCGGCGGCGGCGAAGCCGGCCGCCCACGAGTTCAACCAGGTCGCCATGTCCGGCTTGTGGGGGTAGACCAGCGACGGGAAGGCCAGCACGCCCATCGCCCGCAGCCGCGCCAGCCGGTCCTGCTCCTCAGTGCGGTAGGCGATCGGCCAGGAGATGCCGGTCAGCGGCCCCACCGCGTCGAAGTAGGCCCACACCTTGTCCATCACGCCCTTGGGCATGAAGTGCACGTGCAGGTCGATCAGCCCCGGGAGAGCGAGCTCCTGCCACACCGCGGGGACCTGCTCGTCGGTGAGCGTCAGCGCCGGCCCCTCTTGAGCGCCCGGCCCATCGCGTTGCGCATCTCCTTCTGCGCGTCGCGCTCGGCCAGCACCTGCCGCTTGTCGTGCGCCTTGCGCCCGCGGCCGAGAGCGAGCTCGACCTTGGCCCGGCCGTCCTTGAAGTAGAGCGAGAGCGGCACCAGCGCCAGGCCGCCCTCCCGGGTGCGCATCGCGAGGGACTCGATCTCCCGCTTGTGCAGCAGCAGCTTGCGGGCCCGCCGCGGCGCGTGGTTGTTCCAGGTCCCCTCGGTGTACTCCGGGATGTGCGCGCCGTGCAGGTAGATCTCGCCCGCGTCCACGGTGGCGTACGCGTCGGCCAGCGAGCACCGGCCCTGTCGCAGCGACTTGACCTCGGTGCCGGTCAGCACCAGCCCCGCCTCGACCACGTCCTCGATCGAGTAGTCGTGCCGGGCCTTCTTGTTCTGGGCCACCAGCTTGTTGCGGCCGCCCCGCGCGCCGTCGGGCGGACCCTTGCCCGGGTTGCGCGTCTTCGCCGGGCCCTTGGTCACCGGGCGAGTCTAGGGCGGGTCGACGTAGTCGAGCGGGTCGACCGGGTCGCCGTTCAGGCGCACCTCGAAGTGCAGGTGCGGCCCGGTGGAGTTGCCCTCGTTGCCGATCTCGCCGACCTTCTGGCCCTTGGTGACCGTCTGGCCCTCGCGCACCGTCAGCTCGCCCATGTGCGCGTACGCCGTGGACAGGTCCCGACCCCCCACGGTCCCGTGGCTGATCACGACCAGCGTCCCGTAGCCGCTGGCGTAGCCGGCGTAGGTGACGTAGCCGCCGTCGGAGGCGCTCACGCGCGCCCCGAGCCCGCCGCCGATGTCGATGCCGGCGTGGAAGCGGCGGTCGCCGTAGATCGGATGGGTGCGGTAGCCGTAGCGGCTCGTCAGGCGGCCCGGGGCCGGCCACAGCATCCGGTCCGAGCGAGGCTCGCTGCGGGAGGGCTTCTGGCCGGCGCGCTCGCGCTTCTTGCGCTCGGCCTCCTCCGCCGCCTTGCGCCGCCGCTCGGCCGCCGCCCGCTCGGCGGCGGCCTTGGCCGCGGCCTTGCGGATCCGCTCGGCGAGCGCCGCGGAGGCGGCCTGCGCCTCCCGGTAGTCCTGCAGGTCCTCGGCGCGGTGCTTCTCGGCCTGGGCCAGCACTGCCTTGCGCTGCGCCGCGAGGTCCTCGACCTTCCTGGCCGCCTGCTCGGCCCGGACGGCCACCTCACGGGCACGCGCCGCGACGCGCTCGGCCTCGGCCCGGGCCTGCTCGAGCGCCCGCTCGTCGGCGGCCAGGTCGGCGCGGGTGCCGGCCAGGGCCAGCCGGTCTGCCGTCAGCCGGCTGAGGCTGTCGTTCTGCGTGCGGAAGACCGAGCGGAGCATCCCTGCGCGCAGCAGCGCGTCCTGCGGCTCGCCGGCCTCCATCACGTCGCGCAGGTCCGACAGCCGGCCGCGCTGGTAGGTGCGCCGGGCGAGCCGGCCCACCTCCGCACGGCCCTCCTCCACCTTGCTGCTGGCCCGCTCGACCTCGCGCGCGGCGGCGGCGGCCTCGGCCTCAGCCCGGCGCACCTCCGCGGTCGCGGCGGCGGCCTTGGCGCGCGCCCCCGCGAGCTCACCCTTGGCCTCGGCCACGGCCCGCCGGGCGCCGGGCAGCTGCTGCTCCACCGCGCGCAGCGCCGCCCCGGCCGCCTGCACCTGCTGGCTGGAGTTCTCGAGGTCCCCCGCGGCCTCGCGCTCGCGCAGCCTCAGCTCCTCCAGCGACTGGGTGCGCGGCGCCGCCACCTGGACGGCCGCGGCGGAGGGCGCCGGCGTCAGCAGGAACGGCAGGCCGGCGACCGGGAGGAGGGCCAGCGCGGCCACCCGGCGCAGGCGCACGGGCAGGCGCCCTGGGGAAGCAGGGACGTCCACGCAGTCACATCTACCACGTGGGCCCCAGGAATCCCGTCAGACGCGCAGGTGCCGCTGCAACGTGATGAAGCTGGACAAGCCGGCCAGCACGATGCCGGCGACGAACAGCCACGGCAGGATCCACAGCACGTCGGCCCAGCTGACGTAGGCGATGACCGGGAAGTTCGGGCGCAGCTGGCCGTCGATGAGCACGGCCTTGAGCGCGACCAGCGCACCGGAGGCCAGGGCCGCGCCGACCGTCGCGGCGAGCACGCCCTCGAGCAGGAACG
>DATMKC010000029.1:0-2987 GCA_035553555.1 Egibacteraceae bacterium
AAACAGACGTTCTCGGGCGAAGTCGAGATCGACGGCGCCCTGAACCACGACGGCACGACGCTCGGCGTGCTCGGCGCCACCCCGGTGACGCAGCGCACGCACATCGCGGACCCGTCGGGCGGGATCACGTCGGATTCGCAGGCCAGGACCGCAATCAACGCGATTCTGGACCTGCTCGAAGCCTATGGGCTCATGGCCCCGTAACAGGAAGGCGGACAGCATGAAGGTTGCACGGATCACCGGAAGGGTCGCGTTCGGCACGGGCCGCTCGGTGCGGCTCAAGGCGGGGGACCAGTTCCCCGACGACGACCCGATCGTGAAGGCGCGGCCGGAGCTGTTCGAGTCGCCGGAGTCCTACGTGGCGCGCACGCGCAAGCCGCGCACCACGGCCGAGCTCGGCTCGCGTTCCATGAGCGCCCGCAAGATGATCGCGGAGCAGGCCGAGGTGGAGCAGGCGACTGCGGCGCCAGGCGAGAAGCGCGACGTCAAGCGCGCCAAGCGCGAGGGCTGAGCCGGTGTCGGCGGGCACCGGCAAGGTGGTTGTGGCCTACCTGCATCCCGGGGAGGTCTCCCACAGCTTCATGCAGTCGATGATGAAGCTGTGGCTGTACGAGCAGCCGAAGGGCCGCATCCTCACCGCGACGGCGCAGGAGTGCGGGTCGGCGCGGATCATCGAGGGCCGCAACGACGCGGTGCGCACGTTCCTGCGCACTGAGGCCGAGTGGCTGCTGTTCATCGACGCCGACATGGGATTTGCCCCGTACGCGCTGGAGCAACTGCTGGAGGTGGCGGACCCCGACGAGCGCCCCATCGTGGGGGCGTTGTGCTTCGGGCAGCGCAAGGGGCCGGAGACGGGCGCGCACGCCCGCCACTTCCGTGCGGTGCCGACGCTGTACCAGTGGTCCGAGTCGCCCGGGCAGGCGGGGTTCGCGCCGATGTACGGCTACCGGGACCTGTTCCCGGCCAACGCCGTGGTGAAGGTGGACGGCACCGGCTCGGCGTTCATCCTGATCCACCGCCGGGTGTTCGAGACGATCCGCGACGCCACCACACCGGAGGGCGCGCCGGCGTTCCCCGCTCCGCGCGAGTGGTACGCCGACACGCTCTACAAGGGCTCGATCATCGGGGAGGACCTGACCTTCTGTCTCCGCGCGCAGCAGTTCGGGTTCCCGGTGTACGTCCACACGGGCGTCAAGACCTCCCACTACAAGCACGTCTACCTGGACGAGTCCACGGTGGGCGACCTGACCGACGCACCGAACTTCGTGGTCATCCCGACCAAGGGCGAGGGGCCGGTCTACGACCTGTGCCGCACGCTCGCGGACCAGGGCGAGGCCGCAGGCATCTTCGTCATGGACAACGGCATGCCGGAGTCCAAGCGCAAGCTGGTCGAGGGCGTGCCGGGCGTCGAGGTGGTGGACGCCAAGGGCCGCAACATCCATCAGATGTGGAACGCGGGGCTTGCCGAGGCGCGCGCCCGCGCCTTCCCGGCGAACGTCGCGGTCCTGAACGACGACATCAAGGTTGGCCCGGCGTTCCTGTCCGGGCTGGCCCGGCCGCTGCGCACGCACCAGATGCTCGCGGCGGTCTGCCCGAACTACGACGGGCGGGACCTCAAGCCGGACCAGGCCACGGCGGTGGCCGATATCTGCGCCGGCCGCTACGACGGCACGGGAGGCCTCGCGGGCTTCGCGTTCATGCTCAAGGCCGAGGACGGCTACCGCTTCCCTGAGGAACTTCAGTGGTGGTGGGGCGACAACGATCTGCTGCTGTCCATCCACGCCGCCGGCATGGAGGCGGCCATTGTCGGCTCCGCGACGTGCGAGCACATCGACGGCGGCGGCAAGACCGGCAAGTGGGACGCGCCGGAGATGCAGACGGTGCTCGCGGCCGACCGCGCAGCGTTCGAGGCCAAGTGGCGCCCGGCGCTGGAAGCGGCCTAGATGCACGGCCAGGTGATCGACTTCGTGTCGTCGTGCCCGCGCGAGTTCGCCACGGTCGTGGAGATCGGCTCCCGCGACATCAACGGCACCGTCCGTGGCCTGTTCACCGCCGAGTCCTACACCGGGATCGACCTGTACGAAGGCCCTGGGGTGGACGTGGTGGGCGACTGCCTGGACTGGTCGCCGCCGGAACCGGTGGACGCGGTGGTGTGCTGCGAGGTGCTGGAGCACGCGCCCGACGCCGAGGGGATCGTCCGCCGGGCGCACGAGTGGCTGCGGCCGGGCGGGACGTTGATCTTGACGTGTGCGACCGACCCGCGTTCGGCGCACTCGGGGATCTCTGAGCAGCCGTGGAAGCCCGGCGAGTTCTACCGCAACGTCAAGCCCGACGACATGCGGTCGTGGCTGGACGGCTTCGACGTGCGGCGCCTGGAGGTCGGCCCACCCGGTGACCTACGGGTCCTGGCCGTGAAGGAGTAGCCGTGAGCGACACGCTCGACATCCTGACCTTGGCCGAGGGCAAGACCGCGTGCAACATCACCGGCACCGGCCACGACACCGAGCTCGCCCAGTTCATTACGGCCGTCTCGCGGCGCATCGATGAGCTGTGCGGGCCGGTGGTGAACCGCACCGTCACCGATGAGTTGCACAACGGCGGCCGAGGGTTCATCCGGCCGCGCAAGACTCCGGTGGACTCGGTCACCACGCTGGTGGAGTACCGCCACACCACGGACACCTCGCTGACCGAGGAGACCAACGCCACCAAGCAGGCTGACGGCTTCATGGTGGACGAGGAATGGGCGCACAACGTCCGCATCATCCGGCGCACCAGCGGGTCTGACGCGGCGTTTCCCGCAGGCAGGCGCAACGTCGTGCTGACCTACGTGGCCGGGCGCGCGGCGAACACGGCGGCGGTCGATGCGAAGTTCAAGCGGGCGGCCGGGGACATGCTCCAGCGGATGTGGCGCCGCGGCGCCGCGGCCTGGTCGGGCGGCGGGGATCCGTTCGAGGCCAACGCCGTCCAGCACAACCGCCTGTTCCTGG
>DATMKC010000030.1:0-4473 GCA_035553555.1 Egibacteraceae bacterium
GGCCTGCGCTGCCCGCGCGGCCAAGCAGGCAGCCGACACGCAGGCGGCGGCCAAGGCCGCGGCCGACAAGAAGGCCAGGGCGGAGGCGGCGCGCGCGGCCAAGGCCGAGGCCGAGAAGGTGGCGGCCGACAAGAAGGCCAAGGCGGCGGCCGACAAGAAGGCCAAGGCGGCGGCGGACAAGAAGGCGAAGGCGGCGGCGGACAAGAAGGCCCAGGCGGCGGCGGACAAGAAGGTCAAGGCCGCGGCGGACAAGAAGGCCGAGGCGGCGCGGCAGGCGCAGGTCGAGGCGCAGGCACGCCAGGCCGAGCAGGCCGAGCAGGCCGAGCAGGCCGAGCAGGCCGCAGCGCAGGCGGCAGCGCAGGCGGCCGAGGCCGCACGGGTGGCCGCCGCACCGTCCGGCCCGCCCACCCTGCGCGTGGTCGGCGCCGAGGACGCGCCGGTGCGGCGTGGTCCCAAGGAGCCGCCCGCGGCCGCCCGCACCGCACCGGCGCGCGCGGCCGGGCAGCGGGCGAGCGTGCCCGGGTGGGCCGACGTGCTGCTGTCGACGGCGCCCGTCGCCCGCTCCACCGACCCCGGCCCGGACGAGGGCTGATCCGCCGCCTGCTCGTCGCGCTCGTGGCGGTGCTGACGCTGCTGGCGGGCTGCGAGGCGCCGACGCGGACGGTGCGCGTGCCGGTCGGGCCCGCACCGGCCGAGCTGACGGCGCTGGACCGGGCGGTCGCCGACGTGGACGCGGCACGCACGGCGCTCTTGGCGGCGCCGGCGGCTGTCGTCAGCGGCGCCACTGCGTTCGACGCCGGCGACGAGGCTTGCGCCACGGGCGACCGTGCCCGCGCCGCTGAGGCACGCGAGGCTGCCCGCGCGGCCGGCCGCCAGGTCGAGGCGGCGCTCGCGACGTACGCCGACCAGCTCGCGGCCTACCGCAGCACCCTGCGCACGCTCGTCGACGCCGCCGCGCCGCTGGACCCGGCGCAGCGGGAGGCGCTCGCCGCGCTGGCTCAGGCGGGGGAGCGGGACGCCGCCGCGCTGGCAGCCTTCGGTGACGCGGCGCGCGCCGCGTGGCCGGCGTACACCGCGCTGGGGCAGGTGCAGTCGACGTGGCTGGACCGCGCCTCAGCGGGCTGGTACCGCAGCCCGGTGGAGGCGGCCGACGCGTATGTCGTGCTGCGCCGCCCGGCGGTGCCCGGGCTGGAGGCTGCCCGCACCACCTTGGCGCGCGCCGACAGCGCCCGCCGCCCCGCCACCGAGCGGGTGCGGGCCGCGCTCGCTGCCGCCAACCGCGCGCTGGACGCGCTGCGGGCGCCGCCGTCCCGGTGACCGGCAGGTGGGCCCCGGCGCCGCAACGCGCCGCGCAGGGCGCAGCGCCGCCGTACGCTCAGGGGGTGCTGCGCCTGCCCGTACGGCTGACGCCGGCGGGCCCGCGGACGACCCGCCTGGTGGCGTCGGCGCTCGCCCTCCAGCTGACCGCTGCGCTCGGCGCCGTCGCGCTCGTCGACCGGCCGTCGCCGCGCCCGGGCCCCGAGGCGACGGCGCGGGCCCGCGTCGCGCCGGCCGGGGAGGCGCAGGCTCAGGCTCAGGCGGTCCGGGAGCAGCAGGTGCGCCAGCTGCTCGCCGAGCGCGGCGGCGCGCTGCTGCGCCGCGACAGGTCCGCCTTCCTCGCCAGCGTCGACCCCGCGGCGCAGGACCTGCGGCGGCGGCAGGCGGCGCTGTTCGACGCGCTGGAGGAGGTGCCGCTCGGCATCTGGCGCTACGCGCTGGACGCGTCGAGCGAGCGACCGCCCGACACGCTGCTGGACCGCGCGTACGGTCGGGGCCGCTGGTGGGCGCCCGGCGTGACGCTGGAGTACGGCCTGGCCGGCTTCGACGAGCGCCCGACCGTCGCCGTGCACCACCTCACCTTCGTCCAGCGCGGCGGGCGCTGGCTGCTCGCGGCCGACGACGACTTCGCCGAGGTGGGTCTGGCGACGCCGCGCGCACTGTGGGACCGGGGCCCGGTCGTGACCGAGCGGGTCGACGACGTCCTCGTGCTCGGCCGCCCGTCGGCGCGCCGGCTGCTGCGCAACGTCGCGACGCTCACCGCCGCAGCCGTACCGCGGGTCGACGACGTCTGGGGCCGCGACTGGCGGCGCGGCGCCGTCGTCGTCGTGCCGACGTCGGCCGGCGAGATGCGCGAGCTGCTCGGGGCGGGCAACGACCTGTCGCAGATCGCGGCCGTCGCCACCGCCGAGCTCACCGGCAGCGCGGGTGAGTTCGCCCCCACCGGCGACCGCATCGTGGTCAACCCGGACACTTTCAGCCGGCTGGGCCAGCTCGGGCGGCGCGTCGTGCTCACGCACGAGCTCACGCACGTCGCGACCCGACGCGCCACCGGCCCCGCGGTGCCGGCGTGGCTGGCCGAGGGCTTCGCCGACTACATCGGCTACCAGGGCGTCGACTTGCCCTTGGGCCTGTCGGCGCGTGAGCTCCAGCGCGACGTGCGGGAGGGACGGCTGCCCACGGTCCTGCCCCGCGACGGCGACTTCGACGGCGGCAACGCCAGCCTCGCGCAGGCCTACGAGGGGTCCTGGCTCGCCGTCCGCCTGATCGCCCAGCAGTACGGGCAGGACGCGCTGCTGCGCTTCTACCGCAGGGTCGGCGCCCAGCGCGACCTCGACGCGGCGGAGGCGGTCGACCGCGCGCTGCGCACCGAGCTCGGCACCTCGACGCCGGCCCTGACCCGCGCCTGGCGCGACGCGCTGCAGCGCGACCTCGGGTGACCCGTCGCGCCCCCGCGCTCACGCTGGTCGCGCTCCTGCTGCTGCTCGGGCTGGCCCTGGCCACGGCCGTCCCGTGGGACCCGCTGCCCGGCGCGGACCTGCGCGGTGACCCGCTGCGTGACTTCACCGCCGCGCAGGTGGCGCGGGAGGTCGCGTTCCACAACGCCGTCCGGCCGTCGTCGTACGGCGCGCTCGTCCTCGGGCTCGTGGTCGCCGGCGCGCTCGGCCTGACCCGCGCGGGCGCACGGATCGTGGGCGCGATCCGCGGCGGCTGGGTCGCGCAGGTGCTGCTCGGCACGCTCGCCCTCACCGCGCTCGGGCGGCTCGCGACGCTGCCCCTATCGGCGCGCAGCGAGGTCGTGCTGCGGCGGTACGGCCTGTCGACCCAGACGTGGAGCAGCTGGCTGCTCGCCGTCGTGAAGGGCGTCCTCGTCGGCGCGGGGCTCACCGCGCTCGCGCTGGTCGCGCTGGTCGCGCTGGCGCGGCGGACCCGGCGCTGGTGGGCCTGGGGAGCGGCCGCCACCGCCGGGCTGGTGATCGCGGGCTCGTTCGCGTACCCGCTGGTCGTCGAGCCGGTCTTCAACCGCTTCACGCCGCTGCCGGCGGGCGAGCTGCGCGAGGACCTGCTCGCGCTCGCCGCGCGCGACGGGGTCCCGGTCGAGGAGGTCCTGGTCGCCGACGCCTCCCGCCGGACCACCGCCCTGAACGCGTACGTCAGCGGCTTCGGCAGCAGCCGCCGGATCGTCGTGTACGACACGCTGCTCGAGCGCGCGACCGACGAGGAGGTGGAGCTCGTGGTCGCGCACGAGCTCGGCCACGCCGACGAGCGCGACGTGCTGGTGGGCACCCTGCTCGGTGCCCTCGGTGCGGCCGCCGCGGTCTGCGCCCTCGCCCTGGTGCTGAGCTGGACGCCGCTGCTGCGGCGCGCTGGCGCTGACGGCATGGCCGACCCACGGGTGGTGCCGGTCGTGCTCGCGCTGGTCGCGGTCACCTCGCTGCTGGTCGCCCCGGCCAGCAACCTGGTGTCGCGCGCGATCGAGGCGCGCGCCGACGTCCACGCGCTGGACCTCACGGGTGATCCCCGCACCTTCATCGCCACCCAGAAGCGGCTCGCCCTGTCCAACCTGTCCGACCTCGATCCTCACCCGCTGGCGTACGCCTTCTTCGCGAGCCACCCGTCGGTGACGGAGCGGCTGAGCCTGGCCCGGGAGTGGGAGCGGCTGCGGTGAGGACCCTGGTCATCACCAACGACTTCCCGCCCCGCCCAGGCGGGATCCAGGCGTTCGTCCACAGCCTCGCGGTGCGCCAGCCGGCGGACGAGGTCGTGGTGTACGCGCCGGCGTGGAAGGGCGCGGCAGCCTTCGACGGCGGGCAGCCCTTCCCCGTCGTGCGCCACCCGACGTCGCTGATGCTCCCGACCCCGGACGTCCTGCGCCGGGCCCGCGACCTGGTCGCTGCCGAGAGGTGCGACCGGGTGTGGTTCGGCGCGGCGGCACCGCTCGGGCTGCTCGCCCCGCGGCTGGGCGTCGCGCGGGCGGTGGCATCCACCCACGGCCACGAGGTGGGGTGGGCGCTGCTGCCCGGTGCGCGGCAGGCGCTGGCACGGATCGCGCGCGGCGTGGACGTCGTGACCTACCTCGGCGACTACACGCGCACCCGGCTGGCTCGCGCGGTGCCGGCGGCAAAGCTGGCCCGGCTGCCCAGCGGCGTCGACACC
>DATMKC010000031.1:0-3547 GCA_035553555.1 Egibacteraceae bacterium
GTGGGCGGCCCAGGGCCCGCCGCGACACTCCCGTTGGGACTCGCGTCTTTTGCACCTGAGACCGCGGAACCCGCCACTCCGGCGCGATGGAGGGCGCAGGTGGCAGACGGCGATCTGGTGGTGTCTGACAGCGGCGGTGCCACACGGCTGAAGTTGCCGGGAGCGCCGAACTACGGGTGGGCCGTCGCGCCGCGGGCCTGGAGCAATGACGGGCAGCACTTCGTCGCGCTGCGCGTCGACAACCGCGAGATCCACAGGGTGCCCATCGTCGACTACACCAGCGCGATCGAGCGCGTCACGTGGGCGGCGTATCCGAAAAGCGGGACGCCGTTGCCCGTCAGCGAACTGCACATGGTGGATCCTGCGGCGGCCGTCGCTCGGCCGGTGCAACTGGACACGCGGGACGCCTATGTCTGGGTGCTCGGCTGGCGGCCGACGAAGACGGTGTCCGAAGCACTCGTGATGCGGATGTCGCGGACCGGCAAGCGCCTGGACTTGTTTGCGATCGACACTGCCGGCGCGACGCGTCTGCTCGCGCAGGACGAGCGTCCGGCGTCGTTTGTGGCGGCGCTGGACTTTTCCACGGGCGACTGGGCGTGGCAGGTCACGGCGCTTCCCGATGACAGCGGCTTCCTCTGGATGTCCGAGCGCGACGGATGGCGCCACGTCTACCACTACGGCTACGACGGCGCCGTGAAGAAGCAGGTGACGTCGGGCGCCTTCCCCGTTCACCGCGTTGTGCACGTCGATCCGGCTCGGCGCCAGATCCACGTGCTCGCATCCGGAGAGTCCGCGCGCCCCTACGATCGACACGTGTACCGTGTCGGCCTGGACGGCGCGGGGTTCACCGCCTTGACGTCGGCGCCAGGATTACACGAGCCCGCGTTTTCAGCGTCCGGCGATTTCTTCGCCGACACGTACTCCAGCCTGACGCAGCCGCACACCGTCGAGCTGCGCCGCGGCGACGGCTCGCTGATCAAGGTTCTGGGGCAGGCCTCAACGATACCGCTCGAAGACGTGGGATACAGGCCGCCGGAGCCGTTCCGCGTGAAGGCGGCTGATGGGACCACCGATTTATACGGCGTCCTGTACCACCCGGCCGATTTCGACCGCAGCAAGCGATACCCGATCGTCGATTACATCTACGCCGGGCCGTTCATCGCCGTGCATCAGATGACATACATGCCGTCCTCGGCCATGCACCGCATGTCCGCGTCGCTCGCGGAGATGGGATTCGTCGTCGTGATGCTCGACGCTCGCGGCACGCCGGGCCGCGGCAAGGCCTTTCAGGACGCGAACTACGGTCGCATCGGCCAGATAGAAGTTCCCGACCACGTCGCGGCCATCCGTGAGCTCGCCAGGTCCAAGCCCTACATCGATACCACGCGTGCCGGGATCGTCGGCCACTCCTGGGGCGGCTACTTCGCGCTTCGCGGAATGCTGACGGCTCCTGATTTCTTCAAAGCGGGGTATGCAGGCGCCCCGGGTGATCTGACCGAAGCGGCCAGCATCAACGAGCCCAACATGGGTCTCCCCGCGGCCAACAAGGCGGGCTACGACGCGGGATCCAACGTGGCGCGCGCGTCCGCGTTGCGCGGACGGCTCAAGATCATGCACGGGACGAGCGACAACATGGCGCCTCTCTCGACCACGATGCGCATGGCGCAGGCGTTGATCGAGGCCAACAGGACGTTCGATCTCCTGATCATGCCGGGCCAGCCACACGGCCCGCAGGGTGCGGCAGGACGCTACTACAGAGAGGACGTGCGCCGCTTCATGGCCACCCACTTGCTCGGTGAGACATACGGTGCAGCGAGCCAGTTGCACTGAAGCGACGGCCTGCAGACCGCCAACATACGGGCCGCGCTGCCGTAGACACCCGGCGTGCGGGTCATTGGGCCGCACTCGTGCGAGGAACGGCCAAGGCGTCGCAGCCCCGCCGTGCGCAGTGGTCAACCACCACAGGAGAGAGGGCGGATGATCTCGCGGCGTGATTTTCTTGGCATGTCCCTGGGCGCCAGCGCTACGCTGGCGCTTCCCCCGGAGGTGCTCCGCGCACTTCAGCAGTCGGGCGGCAAGCTCGTTCAGCGGGCGATTCCGTCTTCCGGTGAGAGGCTCCCGGTCGTCGGCCTCCACTTCGGGAACCCCCCGCCGCCAGATCACGCCGCGCTCAAGGCGGTCCTCAAGACGCTGCTCGACAGCGGCGGCAGATTCCTCGACACGGTGCACCAGTCGGCCGCGGCGGAGGAGGTCACCGCCACGATTGCCACCGAGCTGGGCGTGCAGGACACGATCTTCTGGTCATCGCGCGCCTCCCCGGCCGGCCCCCCGCAGCCGGGAGCCGCCGCTGCGAAAGCGCTGATGGAGCGGTCGTTGGTGAGGTTCAAGGTTCCCAAGCTCGACCTCGTCCAGATGAACCCCATGGCCGATCCGGGGCACCTCGCCGCCCTCAAGGAGATGAAGCAGGAGGGGCGCGTCCGGTACATCGGCATGCAGGTGATCGATGACCGCCAGTACGCCGGCCTCGAGGCGGTGATGCGCAAGGAGCCGATCGATTTCATCGGGATCGACTACTCCATCGGGAATCGGGGCGTGGAGCAAACGATCCTGCCGCTCGCGCAGGAGCGGAAGATCGGCGTGGTGGCGTACTTCCCCTTCGACGCCGGCGGCCTCTTCCAGCGTGTCGGCACCACGCCGCTTCCGGGTTGGGCCGCCGATTTTGATGCCAGGACGTGGGCGCAATTTTTTCTCAAGTACGTCATCAGCCACCCGGCCGTCACCGTGGTGCGTACGGGGACCAGCCAGGCGAAGCACATGCTCGAGAACATCGGCGGCGGCACTGGGCGCCTGCCGAATCAGGCGACGCGGAAGCGCATGGCGGAGCTGGTCGACTCGTGGCCGCTGGCTGGGACGCCCGGGCCGTCGGCGCCGCAAGGTGCCGCTGTCGTGGTGCCGGCCGCCATCCTGGACCGCTATGCCGGTGAGTACAAGACGGCATCCGGGTCCGTCACCGTCCGCCGTAGCGGCTCCGCGCTGCATGTGAAGTCTGGCCACACGCAGGAGGCGCCCCTCGTCGCGCGTTCAGAGACCCGCTTTTCCGATCCCTGGGGAGCCATCATCGAATTTCAGCTCGATGCCGCCGGCACGGTGACTGGCTTCATCATGCAGGAGGGTCAACTGAAGCTTCAGGGATCACGGATCCGCTGAGGATGCACAGACGCGCCCTGGCGGTGTTGGCCGTACTGATCGCACTCGCCCCAGCCGGTGGGGGCGGGATGGTCTCCCAGGCCGGGCAGACGCCGGTGGCCACTGGCGCTGACTGGCCACAGTGGCGGGGGACGACGCGCGATGGTGTCATCGGCGCCGCCTTGCCCGCCCAATGGCCGGAAGCGCTGGAGAAACGCTGGGAGATCACGGTCGGCACCGGGCATGCCTCGCCGGTTGTCTCCGGCAACCGGGTGGTGGTCATCGCCCGTGAGGGGGATCAGGAGATTGTCCGCGCCCTCGATGCGGCGTCGGGCAGGGAGATCTGGCGGGCAGCGTATGC
>DATMKC010000032.1:0-2016 GCA_035553555.1 Egibacteraceae bacterium
TCAGGGTGCCGCAGGCGGCGGCGCCCACACCGCCGATCATGGCGTACTCGGCCGTCTGCGAGCCGCGCTCCTGGCGCAGCCGGGACATGCGGTCGCGGAGCAATCGGGCCATGTGACCCTCCTTTCGTTCGTGCGCCGCCGCTCATCGCCGCAGTCCCGTCCACAGGAGGGGGGGAACGACCGCGAGCAGGAATGACGGCAGCGTCAGCAGCGTGGTGGGGAAGACGAGTCGGAGCTCGGTGCGCTCGGCCACTTCGGCGAGCGCGGCGCGGCGGTCGGCGCGCAGGCCGGCCGCATACGCGGACAGCAGCTCCCGCGCGCTGGCTCCCCAGCGCGTCGCGGCGCCCAGGACCGCGCCGAGGTCCCGCAGCGGGGTGGCGGCGAACGCCGCGTCGACCGCCACCCCGGCGGCCAGGGCGGCCTCGGCGCGCCGCAGCACCGGCCGCGCCGCGGGGGGCCCGAGGTCCGCGACCAGGCGCACCGCGCCGGCGTGCGGAAGGCCGCCGGCCAGCGCCACCGCGAGCAGTTCGGCCGTCTCCGCGGCACCGCCCCCGGCGGCGCGGCCCAGCGGGTCGGCACGGCCCACCGCGGCCGGGACGCCGTCCACGATCGCGCGCGCCCAGCGCCGGGCCACCAGCAGCAGCGCCAGCGACACCGCGGCGCTCACACGGCCGAGCGGCGTGCCGTAGAAGCCGGCCGCGGCCGGTTCCAGCAGCAGGAAGAAGCCCACCGCCGCTGGTGGGGCCAGTGCCAGCACCCGCAGGCTCCCCCTGGCCCGGACGGTGCGCACGCGCAGCAGCCGGGCCAGCTCCAGCTCCTCCGCGACGGCGCGCTCGCCCTGGGCCACCGCCTCCGAGGCGCCCACCCCGGCGCGTTCGGCCACCGCCAGGGCGCGCAGCAGCAGGGCCGCGGCGCCCTCGTCGTCGGCGAGCGCCGCCGCCGCCTGCTCCAGCGGCATGCCCACCGCCATGTCGCGCAGCGGGCGCGCCAGCGCGGCCAGCGCGTCCGGCTGCCGCCGCAGCGCGTCCTGCAACGCCACGGCCGGCGGGGCTCCCGCCGCCAGCGCGCTGCGCAGCTCCACCAGCGCGGGCCCCAGCGCCGCCGCGCCGCTCATGGGCGCCACACCGCCTCCACCTCGGGACCCCGCGCGCCGTCCCGCACGCGCGCGATCTCGGCCACGCGGCGGCGGCCGTCCGGCTCCCGGCGCAGGACCACCAGCAGGTCCAGCGCCACGGTGAGCTGCGCACGCACCGCGGCCGGCGGCATCCCGGCCAGCAGCGCCATGCCCTCCAGCCGGACGAGGGCGTCCGCCGCCGAGCCGGCGTGCACCGTGCACATGCCGCCGTCGTGTCCGGTGGCCAGCGCCTGGAGCACGTCCAGCACCTCGGCGCCGCGCACCTCCCCCACGACGATGCGGTCGGGCCGCATGCGCAGGGCCTGGCGCACCAGCTCACGCAGCGGCACTTCCCCCGCGCCGTCGACGTTCGGCGGCAGCGCCTCCATGCGCACCAGGTGCGGGCAGGCCGGCCGCAGCTCGGCGGCCTCCTCGATCAGCACCACGCGCTCGCCGGCGCCCACCTCCGACAGCAGCAGGCCGAGCAGCGTGGTCTTGCCGGCGCCCGTGGGACCGCAGCACACGATCGCGCGGCGGTCGCGGACAGCCTGGCGCAGCAGTGCCGCCGCCTCGGCGACGAGGGCACCCTCGGCCACCAGGTCCTCCCAGCGCCACGGCACCGTGCGGAACCGGCGGATGGTCACCAGCGGCCCGTCCGGCGCCAGCGGCGGCAGCACCGCGTGCAGGCGGCTGCCGTCGGGCAGGCGCGCGTCCACCCAGGGCCGCGCGCGGTCCAGCCGCAGGCCGAGCGGCCCGATGACCCGCTGCACGGCCTGCCGCAGCTCCTCGCCGTCGGCGAAGGCCAGCGGCACGCGCACCAGCGCGCCGTCGCGCTCCACCCACGCCTCGCGCGGCCCGTTGATGAGCACGTCGGTGACGCCGGGCTCCCGCAGCAGTCCCTC
>DATMKC010000033.1:0-2245 GCA_035553555.1 Egibacteraceae bacterium
GTGCGGTTGGGTGCGGCTGGCCACACCCAACCGCACCGAGCTGCGCGCCTTCGCCGGTCCCGGGGGTGACGGCATGGCGGAGCTGACCGCCAGGGCCGACGGCCTGCGCGCGCGCTGGCGCGCCGCGGCGCTGGCCGTGACGCTCGGCGAGCGCGGCGCGCTCCTGGTCGACGGCGGCGGCATGCCGCTGGTGGTCCCGGCACCGCACGTGGCCGCCGGCGACCCGTGCGGGGCGGGCGACCGCTTCGCGTCCCGCGCCGCCACGGCGCTGGCCGGCGGCGCGCTGCTGTCCGAGGCGGTGACCGAGGCGGTCGCCGCCGCGGCGGCGTTCGTCGCCGCCGGGGGGGCCTCGGGATTCCAGGCCGGCGCGCCGGACCGGCGCGAGCGGCCCGGCTCCGCGGTGGCGCTGGCCGAGCGCGTGCGCGCCGAGGGCGGCACGGTGGTGGCCACCGGCGGCTGCTTCGACCTGCTGCACGCCGGCCACGTGCGGATGCTGGAGTCGGCCCGGGCACTGGGCGACTGCCTGATCGTGTGCCTGAACTCCGACGCGTCGGTGCGCCGCCTCAAGGGCGCGGGCCGCCCGCTCACGCCGCAGCACGACCGCGCGGCGGTGCTGCTGGGGCTGGGCTGCGTCGACGCGGTGGCGATCTTCGAGGAGGACACGCCGGAAACGGCGCTGCGGCGCCTGCGCCCCCACGTGTGGGCCAAGGGTGCCGACTACCGCGCCGACGAGCTGCCGGAGGCGCGCGCGCTGACGGAGTGGGGCGGGCAGGCCGTCGTGGTCCCGTTCGTGCCGGGCCGCTCCACCACCACGATCATCGAGGAGGCCACCCGCCGTGCCCACGCCTGACGCCACCGCCCGTCCCGCCGACCCACGCGAGCCGCTCGGCGGCTTGGGCCGCCTGCGCACCGTGCTGGTGACCGGCGCGGCCTCCGGGCTGGGCCGCGCGGTGGCGCGCGCGGTCGCCGAGGCGGGCGGCACACCGGTCGCGCTGGACCTGTCGGCCAGCCCGGACGGCTTCGACGGCGAGCAGGTCGACCTGGCCGACACCGCGTCGGCGGAGGCCGCGGTCGAGCGCCTGGCCGAGCGCCACGGCGGGCTCACCGCCGTGGTCACCGCCGCGGGCACGGACGCGTGCGGCAAGCTCGCCGACGTCGAGCGCAAGTCCTGGGAGCAGGTCGTGGCCGTGAACCTGCTGGGCACGGCGGCCGTGGTGCGCGCGGCGCTGCCCCACCTGAGAGCCAGCCGCGGCACCGTGGTCACGGTGGCCTCGACGCTCGGCCTGCGCGCCCTGCCCGACGCCACCGCCTACTCGGCCAGCAAGTTCGGCGTGGTCGGCTTCACCCGCGCGCTGGCCCTGGAGCTGGCGGGCGAGATCGGCGTGACCCTGCTGGTGCCCGGCGGCATGTCCACGGCGTTCTTCGACGGCCGTCCCGACCAGTACAAGCCCGGCCCGGACGCACAGCTCAACGACCCGGCGAACGTGGCGGCGTCCGTGCTGTTCGCGCTGCGCCAGCCGCCCGGCTGCGAGGTGCGCGAGCTGATCGTGACGCCGTCGACCGAGCCGAGCTGGCCGTAGGTCCGCCATGGCCGGCCGTCCCGTCCTCGCCGCCCTGCGGGCCCTCGGGCTCGGTGACTTCCTGGTCGCCGTGCCGGCGCTGCGCGCGCTGGCGCGCGCCCATCCCGGTCACCGCCTGGTCCTGCTGGGGCCGGCGTCCCTGGCGCCGCTGGTGCGGCTGCTCGACGGCTGGGAGCCGGCGCCACTGGAGGGCAAGGCCGGCCTGGATCCCGGCGCGCCGCTGCCGCTGGCCGGGCCTGTGGACGTCGCGGTCAACCTGCACGGGCGCGGGCCGCGGAGCCACGCGCTGCTGCGGCGGCTGTCGCCGCGGCGGCTGATCGCGTTCGCGCACCCCGACGTGCCCGGCACCCAGGGCCTGCCGCCGTGGGTGCCGGACGAGGTGATCACGTCACACGAGCGCGAGCGCTGGTGCGGGCTGCTGCGCTCCTGCGGCATCGACGCCGACGCGGCGGACCTGGCGCTGCCGCGCCCGGCGCTGCCGGCGCCGGTGGGAGGCGACGACGTGACGCTCATCCATGTCGGGGCGGCCGGCATGAGCCGACGCTGGCCGCTGGAGCGCTGGGCGGCGGTCGCCGACACCGAACGCCGCAACGGCCGCCGCGTGTATCTCACGGGCAGCGCGGCGGAGCGCCCCGACGCGCTCGTGGTCGCGCGCTGGTCCGGCC
>DATMKC010000034.1:0-2115 GCA_035553555.1 Egibacteraceae bacterium
GGTGTCGATCGTGACGACGCTGCCGTCGGCCTTGGTGTAGTTCAGCGTGCGCACCGCGCCGTCGCCGACGCGGCCCGGCAGGCCGGCGAGCATCATGCAGTTGGTCTCGTTGGTGTACGCGCCGTCATCGGTCTGGATCCAGCACACGCCGGTGCTCGGGCTGAACCACAGGCCGTCGGGCGACGAGAAGTCCTGGCTGTCGCTCAGGCCCGAGAGGTTCACGCTGGCCAGCGCATCGGCCTCGGCGCCGAACAGGTAGACGTCCCAGGTGAAGCGCGTCGCCGCCGACGCGCCGCCGGCCTCGGCCATGCGGATGATGTGGCCGTTGACGTTGCCGGCCGAGGTCCCCGGGCCATCCTGGTCCACGTAGGAGCGCGGGTTGGCCGCGTCCAGCCCGAACTGCGTGCCGCTGGGCTCGAGCTTGCGGTTGCTGTTGTTGGTCAGCGCGACATAGACCTCGCCGTTGGCCGGGTTGACGCCGCACCACTCGGGGCGGTCCATCTTCGTGGCGCCGACCGCATCGGCGGCGAGTCGCGCGTTCACGAGCACGTCGGCCTGGTCGGCGAAGGCATAGCCGGCGTAGCTGGCGATCGCCGGGTGGCTGATCGACAGCTCGACCCACTCGCCCGTGCCATCGGCGTGGTACTTGGCCACGTAGAGGCGGCCATGGTCCAGGAACTTGTCGCCGGCGGCCAGGCGGTTCTTCGGCTCGGCGTCGGCCGGCGTCCACTTGGCGGCGCTGACGAACTTGTACATGTACTCGCCCTGCGAGTCGTCGCCCATGTAGACCGCCAGCGGCTGGCCCGGCTGGCGCGGACCGAACACCGCGCTCTCGTGCGCGAAGCGGCCCAGCGCCGTGCGCTTGCGCACCGCGGCGTTCGGGTCGTAGGGATCCAGCTCGACGATCCAGCCCTGGCCATTGAGCTCGTTGCGGTAGTCGTCGCTGCCGTCGGCCGAGGCGCCGGTGCGGCTGATGTTCCAGCGCGCGTAGCGGTCGGCGTTGGTCGGGTCGACCGGGGTCTCCCAGCCGTGGCGGCTGGCCGCGCCCTGGGCGCGACCGTAGCGGCGCAGCGCGACGGTGCTCTTGTCGTGGCCACGCGCGGCATCGTCGGTGGCGCTGCGGGTGTAGTAGCCGGCCCAGTTCTCCTCGCCGCTCAGGTAGGTGCCCCAGGGCGTGCAGCCGGTGCCGCAGTTGTTCAGCGTGCCACGGGTCGTCAGGCCCGCCGGGTCGTACCGGGTCACCATCAGCGGGTGGCCGCGCAGCGGACCGGCGATCTCCACCGGCGTCATCGCGGTGACGCGGCGGTTGTAGCGCGAGCCGCGCACGTAGGCGAAGGTCGCGCCCTGCTTGCGGACCTCCTGCACCGACAGGCCGTGGATGGCGAACTCCTTCTCGACCTCGGCCGCCGGGCGCACCGCGCCGTTGTCGCCGCCGGTCGGGTGGATGAAGATCGACGGACGCCAGCCGCGCGGGTGGCTGGTGGCCTCGTGGTTCATCGCGATCAGGCCGCGGTTCGAGCCGTTGACGTCGCGCTTCTTGCCGTCGGCGCTCAGGCCGAAGTACTCCATGCCGTCGTGGTGGTCGCCCGAGCGGCGCTCGAAGTCGCTGTCGCTGCCGTCGTTGCGGTAGTCGGGCGTGACGGCGTCGAGCGGATCGCCGAGCGCGATGACGATGCCGTAGTCGTACTCCACCGGCACGCTGACCGCGTCGGCGATGCTCTTGGCCACCGGCGTGAAACGCAGCGAGCGGATCGGCTCGAGGGCCTTCGGGCGGGCGCCGATCGCGCGCTGCGCCGACTCGCTCGCGCCGGCTCCCGCGTCGCCCCCGCCGCCGCAGGCCGCCAGGCCCAGGCCGCCGAGCACCGTGGCCGCCGCCGTGCCGACGCCGCCGCGCAGCATCGAACGCCGGCTCAGGCGCGCGTCCAGCACCTCGCTGAAGCGGGGATTGGCACTGGGGTTGCAGTGCTCGTCGTCATGCTCGGCGAGGCGGCCGACGGAAAGGTCAACGGGCTTGTTCATGGGGTTCCTTGCAAAGGCGGGGCCCGCGGCGGGGCGACGGCAAACCTTCGCCACGGTAGGCAGCCCGCATGAAAGCGCCGTGACATCGTGGTGAAA
>DATMKC010000035.1:0-2996 GCA_035553555.1 Egibacteraceae bacterium
GGTCGAGGGCATGCCGGCGCTGTCGGCGAACCAGGAGGGCATCGCGCGGCTGCTCGACGCGCTGCGCGGCTTCTCCACCGAGCTGGGCACCGCGTTCCGCATCGCGCGGCCCGACATCGACCGCATGATCGTGGGCGGCGACAACGTCCTGCGCGTGCTGTACCACTACCGCCTGGAGGTCGGGCAGGTGGTGGACGGCCTGGTGCTGTACACCGAGAAGTTCGGCCCCGGCTTCACCAGCCCGGGGGTCACCGGCCAGGCGGCGTACTTCCAGATCATCCTGGAGGGCGAGGACTTCCAGGGCGAGTTCTGCTCCGGCATGCCCGAGCAGATGCGCGAGCAGTTCCCGTTCTGCACCGGCGAGGCGAGCGGCGAGGTGCGCGCCGGGCTGCCGCGCGACCTGGCCCGGCCGGAGGTGCCGCAGGCGCGCCCGCTGACGGAGCTGCTGCGCCGCGCGCTGGGCGGCATGGGCGTGCCCCGGGAGAGCCAGCAGGGAAGCCAGCAGGGAAGCCAGCAGGGAAGCGGGCAGGGGGGTGAGGGCGCGTGAGCGACCGTCACCCCGCCATCAAGTTCGGCGTCTTCGCGCTGGTGTGCACCCTGTGCTCGGTGTGGCTGATCTCGGTCACCGGCAACATCCGCTTCTTCGCGCGCACGTCCAGCTACGAGGCGGTGATGGACGACGCCACCGGCCTGCTCAAGCGCGACAGCGTGCTGCTGGCCGGCGTGCGCGTCGGCACCGTCGAGGACGTCTCCGTGGAGCGCGGCAAGGCGGTGGTGCGCTTCAAGGTGGACCGCGGCATCGAGCTTCGCGACACCTGGGAGGTGGGGATCCGCTGGCGCAACGTGATCGGGCAGCGCTTCCTGTACCTGTACCCGGTGGGCGGCGGCGAGCCGCTCCAGGCGGGTGATCGACTGCCGGCCGAGCAGAGCCGGCCCACCGCGGACATCGGCCGCTTCTTCGAGCGGCTCACCCCGCTGCTTGAGGCCATCGACCCCGAGCAGCAGAACAAGCTGCTGGCGGCGCTGAACGAGGCGCTGGAAGGAAAGCAGGAGCGCATCCAGGAGCTGGTGGCCGACCTGGGCTCGCTGAGCTCCACGCTGGCCGACCGCGAGGCCAAGATCCGCACGGTCATCGGCCAGGGCGCCGCACTGCTGGACGCCTACGCCGACCGCGACCAGCAGATCCGCCAGTTCCTCACCGACTTCGCCGACGTGTCGCGCACGCTGCGGGCGCGCAACGACGTGCTGGTCGGCGCCGTGGCCGACGCCGGCGACGTGCAGCAGCGCCTGGACGAGCTGCTGCGCGCCAACGACACCGACATCCGCACGACGCTGGACGGCCTGGACGACATCGCCTCGCGCATCGGCACGCATCGCCAGGATGTGGAGAACGCCCTGGCCACGCTCAAGGACGGCTTCGCCACCTACATGCTGATCAGCCGCTGGGGCCAGTGGTTCAACGTCCGCGCGGTCGCCACACAGGTCCAGAACGACGGCCAGGTGCAGTCCTGCCAGGCCGAGGAGGGCCACCCCTGCGAGGTGCCCAACTCGCGCCCGAGCGGCGGCGCCAACGCCTCCTGGCGCGTGCCGGGCCGCAACGCCGCCCTGCCCCGCCTGGTCAGCACCGCCCTGGCCCCCGGGATGGGGGGTGGTGGGCGGTGAACCTCACCTTCCTGGAGCGCAACCAGGTGGTCATCGGCGCCGTCGCGGCGGCCGCGATCCTGGCCGCCGTCATCGGCGGGCTGGTGGTCCAGGGCGGCATCTTCCAGGGCGGTTACACGCTCCAGGCGCAGTTCGCCAACGCGGCCGGGCTGTCGGCCGGCGACCACGTCTTCGTCGCGGGCGTGCGCGCGGGCACCGTGGACGGCCTGGAGCTTGCCGGCGACCACGTCCTGGTGACGTTCAACGTGGACACGGAGCTGCCGGACCAGACCCGGGCCAAGATCATCCTGCGCACGCTGGTGGGCGCCCGCGCGATGGAGCTGGTGCCCAGCGGGGACTGGGAGCGGCCGCTGGGCGACGGCGACGTCATCCCCCTGGACCGCACCGACGTGCCGGTCGACATCCCCGAGTTCGGCGAGGTCGCCGAGGACCTGCTGAGCCAGACCGACACCGCCGCGCTCGACGAGTTCCTCAAGGCGGTGACCGAGATCACCCGCGGGCAGCGCGTCCAGGTCGGCGCGCTGATCGAGGGCGGCCGCCGCCTGGCCACCGTGGTCAGCGACCAGGAGCAACAGGTGCGGCGGCTGATCCGCGGGCTGCGCTCCCTGGGCGAGACGCTCCAGGCGCGCGACGCGGAGCTGGCCGTCATCGTGGACGACTTCGGCGACGTGGTGGCCGAGCTCGCCGCCCGCCGGGAGGAGCTGCGCCGCTTCCTGCGCGCGACCAACAGCGCGAGCGCGGCCGCGGCGGACCTGGTGCGCGACGAGCGCGACGAGCTGGACCGGATCCTGTCCAACGTGCACATCGCGTCCGACATCGTCGCCCGCCACCAGCTCGACCTCGCCGAGGCCCTGGCGTACTCAGGCGACGCGATCACCGGCTTCGCGTCGATCTCCTACTCGGGCGCGCAGAAGGTGCCGTGGGGCTACGTGTTCACCACGTCGCTCGGCACGGTCGGTGTGGACACCATCACCGGCTGCGGCGGCCTGTTCGACCAGTACCTGGACGAGCTCTTGGGACCGGACCCGCGCTCCTGCGCCGAGCAGGACAACTCCACGTTCCCGGAGGACACGCCCAACGCCGACGAGGACGCCTCGGCCTCGCTGCCCCTGTCCGCGGTCGCCCGCCGGGCGCTGCCGGTCCGTGACGCGCTGCGGCTGCTGGCGGGGGAGGTGGCGCCGTGACCCTGTCCGCCCGCGGCCGCCTGCTCGCCGTGCCGCTGCTGCTCGTGCTCGCCCTGCTGGCCAGCGCCTGCTCGCTGAACCGCGCCGGCGGGGGGCGTGCGCTGGACGCCATCGTCGCGCGCTCCAACAACCTGTTCGTGGGCTCGGACG
>DATMKC010000036.1:0-2247 GCA_035553555.1 Egibacteraceae bacterium
GCTGCGCCAGCCCGCTCCACAGGCCCAGCCGTGAGCCGTCCTCGGCGTAGTCGTAGAAGCCGGCGCCCGCAGCGCGGCCGTGACGCGGCAGGGCGACCATGCGCCGCAGCACGCCGAGGCCCGGATGCTCCTCATAGGGCCGCCCGGCGGCCTCTCGGGCCGCCCGCGCCTCGTCGGCGATCTGCAGCGGCAGCGTCAGCGTGAGGTCGTCGAGCAGACTCAGCGGCGCTGCGGGGTAACCGGCCATCAGCCCGGCCCGCTCCACCAGCGCGGCGGGCACGCCTTCACCTACGGCGGCGACCGCCTCGTACAGGAAGGTGGCGATCACGCGGCTGGTGAAGAAACCGCGCGAGTCGTTGACGATGATGGGCGTCTTGGCGATCTGCATCGAGAAGTCGATGGCGCGCGCGAGCGCCTCGTCGGAGGTCTCGGCGCCCCGCACGATCTCCAGCAGCGCCATGCGCGGCACCGGCGAGAAGAAGTGCAGGCCCAGGAAGTCCGCCGGGCGCGACACGCCGCCAGCCAGCTCGGTGACCGGCAGGGAGGAGGTGTTGGACGACAGCAGCGCCTCAGGTCCGACCACCGCCTCGACCTCCGCGAAGACCTTCCGCTTCAGTTCGGCGGACTCGAAGACCGCTTCGATCACCACGTCGCAGCCGCGCAGGTCGTCATACGACGCGGTGGCGCGGATCCGCTCCACCAGGCCCGCGGCCTGCTCGGCGGACAGCTCGCCGCGCTGCACCTGCTTGGCGGCGAAGCGCGCGGAGTAGTCGCGCCCCTGCGCCGCTTTTTCCGCCGACACGTCCTTGAGCACCACCGGCAGCCCGGCGGCGGCGCAGACGTAGGCGATTCCGGCCCCCATCATCCCGGCCCCCACCACGCCGACCTTCGTGGCCCGCCACTGCGGCACGTCCGCCGGGCGGTTGAGCCCGGCCTTGATGGCGCGGGTGTCGTAGAAGCCGGACTGGATGAGGTTCTTGGCCTGCTGGGAGGCGCACACCAGCTCGGTGAAGTAGCGCGTCTCGATGAGGAAGGCGCTGTCAAGATCCACCTGGACGCTCTCCAGCGCCGCGCAGAGGATGCTGCGTCGCGCGGTGTCCGGGCGGCCATTGATGCTCTTGACCAGCCGCGACGGCAGCATCATGGTCTCGGCCATGGAAGCGGGGCCGAACGGGGCGAGCCAGGGGTCTGCGTAGCCGGCCTCGTCCAGGCGCGCGTCCTCCACGCGGCCCTCGGCGATCCAGCGGCGGCAGCGGTCCAGCATCGCCGCGGTGTTCGCGGCCAGGTCCTGCACGAGGCCCGCCGCCAGCGCCGCGCGGGCGTTGAGCTGGCGCCCGGACAGCATGAGGTCGAGCGCAGCGGCCAGTCCCAGCAACCGCACGGAACGCACGACGCCGCCGGCGCCCGGGAGCAGGCCCAGCGTCACCTCCGGAAATCCCAGTCGCAACGTGGAGTTGTCGAGGGCGACGCGGAAGTGGCAGGCCAGCGCGATCTCCAGCCCGCCCCCCAGGGCGCTGCCGTTCAGCGCGGCGGCGACGGGCACGTCGAGAGTCTCAAGCTGGCGCAAGACCGCTTTGGCCCGGCGCGAGCTCTCCGCGATCGCCGCCGCGTCGTCCCGACCAGCGGCGAACAGTTCGTCCACGTTGCCCCCGGCGAAGAACGTGCTCTTGGCCGACGTGACGATGACACCACGCAACCCCTCCGCGTCGCGTCGCAGCGCATCCAGCACGCTCTCGAAGTCGTCGAGGAACTCGGTGCGCATCGTGTTGACCCGGCGCTCGCGGTCGTCCAGGGTCAGCGTGACGATGCCGCCGGCGTCGCGCTCGAACGCCATGGTCCGCAGTTGCATGCTCCAGCCCTTTTCTCGGTCGGGGTCCTAGACTCGTTCGACGACCGTGGCGATGCCCATGCCGCCACCCACACAGAGGGTCACCAGCCCGACGGTGAGGTCCCGCGCTTCCAGCTCGTCCAGAATCGTGCCGACCAGCATGGCGCCGGTCGCTCCCAGGGGGTGACCCATCGCGATGGCGCCCCCGTTGACGTTGGTGATGGAAGGGTCGACGCCGAGGTCGTCCATCAGCTTGAGCGCGATGGAGGCGAACGCCTCATTGATCTCGACCAGGTCCACGTCCGCGATGCTCATCCCGGCGCGCGCGAGCGCCAGCCGGCACGCGGGCGCCGGACCGGTCAGCATGATCGGCGGCCGTGGTGGGCTCGGAGCCGACGATCATGCTGACCGGTCCGGCG
>DATMKC010000037.1:0-2970 GCA_035553555.1 Egibacteraceae bacterium
CGGGCGGCGGGTCCCCTGCGAGAGCGCCGAGGAGTTCCGGCCCGCGGCGACACGCCGACCGGTCTAGAGCGAGCCCTGCCTCCGGGACCACACCTTGGTGGGCAGGCCCCAGAGCTTCACGAAGCCCTCCGCCTGGGTCTGGTCGAACTGGTCGCCTTCGTCGTAGGTGGCCAGGTCCAGGTCGTACAGGCCGGTGGGCGAGCGGCGGCCGGCGACGGACGCGCTCCCCTTGTGCAGGCGCATGCGCACCTCGCCGGTGACGTAGCGCTGGGACTCGCCGATGAACGCGTCCAGCGCCTTCTTCAGCGGCGAGAACCACAGGCCGTTGTAGACGAGCTGGGCGTAGCGGCCCTCCAGCCCGCGCTTCTCCTGCGCGAGCTCCTGCTCCAGGCACAGGTCCTCGAGGTCGCGGTGGGCGGTGAGCAGCGTGATGGCGCCGGGGCACTCGTAGATCTCGCGGCTCTTGATGCCCACGAGCCGGTCCTCGACCATGTCGATGCGGCCGACGCCGTGCGCGCCGGCGCGGCGGTCCACCTCGGCGATGAGCGTGGCGAGGTCCAGCTCCTTGCCGTCCACGGCCACGGGCAGGCCGCGCTCGAAGGCGATGACGAGCTCCTCGGCCTCGTCGGGGGCGGCGGCGGCGGAGACGGTGCGCTCGTAGACCTCCTCCGGCGGGGACTCCCACGGGTCCTCCAGGATCCCGCACTCGGCGGTGCGGCCCCACAGGTTCTCGTCGATGGAGTACGGCGAGCCCTTCTTCACCGGGATCGGGATGCCGCGCTCGTTCGCCCATGCGATGGCGGCCTCGCGCGACAGGCCCCACTCGCGGATGGGCGCCTCCACCTTGACGTCGGGGGCCAGCGCCATGGCGCCGACCTCGAAGCGCACCTGGTCGTTGCCCTTGCCGGTGCAGCCGTGGCCGATCGCCTCGGCGCCCGTCTCGCGGGCCACCCGGATGAGGTGGGACACGATCAGCGGCCGCGACAGCGACGACACCAGCGGGTACTTGCCCATGTACAGCGCGTTGGCGGCGATGGCCGGGGCGACGAAGTCGTCGGCGAACTGCTGCTTGGCGTCGACGACGACGGACTCCACGGCGCCGCAGTCCAGGCCGCGCTGGCGCACGCGGTCCATCTCGCCGGGTGCCGCCTGGCCGACGTCGATCGCGCAGGCGATCACCTCGTAGCCCTTGTGCTCCTCCAGCCAGCGGATCGCCACGGAGGTGTCGAGGCCGCCGGAGTAGGCCAGGACGAGACGCTTAGACATGGTGCTTCTCCATCTGAGAGTCCTGCCGGGGGTCCTGCGGGACGGGTGGACGGGATTCCTTGAGGGCCAGGAGGCGGTCGGCGACCTCGCGGCCGGTCAGCCCTTCGCGGGCGACCACCAGGATGGTGTCGTCGCCCTGCACGGTCGCGAGCACGCCGGGCACGCCCGCCTGGTCGACGGCGCTGGCGACGGTGCCGGCCGCGCCGGGCGGCGTGCGCACCACGGCGAGGTTCGCGCTGGCGTCCACGCCGAGCACGAACTGCCGCAGGATGCGCTGAAGCCCCATCGGCTCGGGCAGCACGTAGCTCTCGCGGCCGTCGGCGCCGCGGATCTTGTCGATCGCGAGCTCCTCCAGGTCGCGGCTCACCGTGGCCTGCGTCGCGTCGACGCCGTGGCGGGCGAGCAGGGCGACGAGCTCGCCCTGGGACCCGACGGCGTACTGCGCCACGAGCTGGCGCAGGAGCTCCTGGCGGTGGCGCTTGCCGTTCAGCGTCGGCACGGTCATCCCAGCAGGTCCAGCAGCAGCGCCTTCTGGGAGTGCAGGCGGTTCTCCGCCTGGGCCCAGACGACGCTCTGCTGGCCGTCGATGACGTCCGCGGTGATCTCCTCGCCGCGGTGCGCGGGCAGGCAGTGCATGACGATCGCGTCGGGGCGCGCCTGTTCCAGGATCCGCCCGTTGACCTGGAACGGCTGGAACATCAGCACGCGCGCGGCGTGCTCGGACTCCTGGCCCATGCTGGCCCAGACGTCGGTGTAGACCACGTCGGCGCCGCGCGCGGCCTCGACGGGGTCGGTGGTGATCGTGACGCTGCCGCCGGTGCCGGCCGCGATCTCCCGGGCGCTGCGCACCACCTGCTCGATCGGCTCGTAGCCGGCGGGGGTGCCGACGCTGACGTGCATGCCCGCCAGCGCCCCGGCGGTGAGCAGGGCGTGCGCGACGTTGTTGCCGTCGCCCAGGTACGCCACGCGCAGTCCCGGCAGCGTGCCCTTGTACTCGCGGATGGTCTGCAGGTCGGCCAGCGCCTGGCACGGGTGCACGAAGTCGGACAGGGCGTTGACGACGGGGATGCTGCCGACGGTCGCCAGGGTCTCCAGGCGCGACTGCTCGAACGTGCGGATGACCAGGGCGTGCAGGTAGCCGGACAGGATGCGCGCGGTGTCCTCGAGCGGCTCGCCGCGGCCGAGCTGCATCTGCCGGGCGTCCAGCAGCACGGGGCGGGCGCCCAGTTCGGCGATGGCAACCTCGAAGGAGATGCGCGTGCGCGTGGACGGCTTCTCGAACAGCATGCCGATCGACAGGCCGGCCAGGTCGTCGCGCTGCACGCGCCCGCCGGCGCGCTGGGCCTTGAGCTCGTCGGCGCTGTCGAGCAGCTTGCTGAGGTCCTCGCTGCTCAGCCCGTCGAGGCTGAGGAAGTGGCGCGTGGTCATGGCTTGGTGACTCCTTCGCCGCGCGCCAGGTGGCGCAGCCGGCGCGTGAGGTCGTCGACGTCGAAGGGCTTGAGCAGCACGTTGGCGTCTCCCAGGCGCCGGCGCGCCTCGGCGGCCGCGGCCATGTCGCCGGTGACGACGACGACGGGCACGCCGGAGCCCTCCTCCTCCAGCTCGTCCAGCAGGCGCAGCCCGCCGACCGCCGGCATGGCCAGGTCGAGCACGACCACGGCGGGGCGGCGCATGCGGATCTTCAGCAGGCCCTCCAGGCCGTCC
>DATMKC010000038.1:0-10105 GCA_035553555.1 Egibacteraceae bacterium
CGCGGCGGAAGGCGACCCCGGCGCCGTCGTCGACCCCGGTGAGGAGCTGATCGGCGCGCCCGAGCCCGAGCCCGCGCCCGAGTCCGCCGTGCGCTTGGACGCGACCCTGTTCATGGCGGGCGTGCCGGACTCTTCGCGCCAGCAGGTCGCGCGCGACGACTGCGTCGTCATCGAGGACATCGAGCGCGTCGGGGAGGCCGACGCCGTGCTGGTGTCCACCCGGCTCCCGCGCGTCCAGCTGCAGAGCCTGGTCACCGAGCTGCGTCCGCGCACCAAGAAGCCGATCATCGCGCTCGCCCACGCCGGCGGGGAGCAGTCCGCGGTGGAGGTCATGCGCTCGGGCGGCTCCGCGGTGGTGGCCGAGGGCAACGAGCATGCGGTGCGTGCCCTGCTCGCCGGCGAGGAGACACCGGCGTCGCTCACCGAGACGTATGACGCGCACATGGGCCGCCGGCGCTCGCGGGACCTCGGGGGGCGGGGCCGGGACCCGTTCACGAATCTGCCCACGCTGTCGGCGTTCGAGGGCCGGCTGCGCGAGTTCGAGCAGTCCGAGGAACCCGTCCGGATCGGCTTCCTGAGGATCCTGAACTTCGACCACGCCGCCCGGCGCCTGGCGACGGAGGCCACCGGCATCCTGCGACGCCGCCTGGCCATGCAGTACGCCGAGCTCGCGCGCGAGAACGGCGTGGAGCTGTTCGCCGTGGGTCCGTCCGACTTCGCGTTCCTCGCTCCGGGAATGACCGGCCCTGAGGCGCAGTTCTTCGGCCGCGACCTGGCGCGCGTCACGGAGGCGTTCGCGCCCACCGCGCACGGGCCGCTGGGGCTGGCCGTCGGCCACGCCGGCCCGGAGCTGTCCAGTGAGATCGGCAGCCTCCGGGAACTCGCGCAGCGCGCCGTCGCGCTCGCCGCCGTCCAGGAGGACAGCGTGGTGATCGGCGCGGAGGAACTGTCCCGGACGCTGACGTCCACCACCGAGCTCGAGGTTGCGCTGCGCATGCTGCAGGCGATCGAGCGCCAGGACCCGGCCGGGGAGGGGCACGGCGCCCGGGTGGCGCTGCGCGCCGCCGAGCTCGCGCACAAGCTCGGCTTCGAGGGGCACGAGCGCGCCCAGATCCGGTTCGCCGCCCATCTGCACGATCTCGGCAAGATCGGCCTGCCCGTCTCGGCGATGCACCTGCCGGAGGAGCTGGACGACGAGCAGGCCAAGCTCTACCGCACGCACCCGTCGCGCGGCGCCGAGTACCTGCTGGTCTCCGCCGGCAAGGAGGTCGCGGCCGCCGTCGCCGCCCATCACGAGCATTGGGACGGCACCGGATTCCCCTACAAGCTCGCGGGCCAGGACATCCCCGTGGCGGCGCGCATCATCTGCGTCGCCGACGCGTGGGACCGCTGGGCCGGCGGCCAGGAGGGCGACGTGGCCGCCACGGAGCTGATGGAACGGCTGCGGGAGGGGGCCGGGACGCGCTTCGACCCCGCCGTGGTCGACGCCGCGGTGGAGATCCTGTCCTCGGTGGCCGTGCAGCAGGCCGACGAGGCGCGCGCCGCCGGCGTCACGAGCTGATGGAGCACGTGCACGCGGTCCAGGCGCGGATCGCGACCATACGCGGCCTCGTGGAGTCGATGCGCCCTGACAGCGGTGGCGCGGGCCGTTTCCACGCCGCGCTCACGGACGCGCTCGCCGAGCACGGAGCCGGCGCTTCTGGCAGCGGCGTGCAGAAGGCCGCGCCGGGAGAGCCTGTGATGTCGGCGGCGTCCCTGGGCGCCGCCCGGTTCACGCCCGGGGCGCAGGGCGCGGGCGGTGGCGGGCTCCTGATGCCGGTGGACGCGCGCCTGTCCTCGCCGTTCGGCCCGCGCGTGCATCCGGTCACCGGCCGGCGCCACGACCACGCCGGCGTGGACTTCGCCGCGCCGGCCGGCACACCGATCCGCGCCGCGGCCGGCGGCACGGTCGCGTTCGCCGGCGTGCGGGGCGGCTACGGCAACCTGGTGATCCTCGATCACGGCGACGGCATGCAGACCTGGTACGCGCACCAGCGCGACGTGGCGGTCATGGAGGGCCAGCGCGTCCCGGCCGGCGGGATCCTGGGGACCGTGGGCTCCACCGGCCGTTCCACGGGGCCGCACCTGCACCTGGAGGTGCGCCGCGACGGTGAGCCCGTCGACCCCCTGCCCCTGCTGACGCGCGCGCACGGCATCGGGACCGGCCACGGCGCTCGCCGGTAAGCTGCCCAGGGCGGCCCTGCGACGGCCGCGGGCAGGCGGGGGACCGGAGCGGGAGCCGTGGACGCGGTCAACGAGTTGAGACGCATCCTCGACCGTGAGTCGGTGGTCGTCGAGCTCGTGCTGTTCCGGCTCAAGGCGATGGAGCTGCTCCTGTCCGCCGGCGAGCACCGGTTTCTCAACGACGCCGCCGAGGAGCTGGATCAGGCGGTGGACCGGCTGGAGGCGCTCGAGACCATGCGCGGGCTGTCCGTGGAGGAGCTTGCCCAGGCCCTCGGGATGCCGGTCGAGGAGTGTGCGCTGACCGATGTCCTGCGCCTGGCGGACGAGCGCCAGCGCGGCGAGCTGGTCACCTCCCAGGTGCGGCTCTCCGGCCTGCTGCGCGAGCTGGAGGGCCAGACCGCGTTGGCGCGGGACCTTGCCCTGGCACGCGTGGCCGCGGTGCGCGCGGCACTGGAAAGGCTCAGCCGCGTGCCCGGCTCTCGGTACGGCCGGGACGGGATCGTGCCGGGACGTGGCGGCAACCGGTCATTCGACGAGCGACTGTGACGTCAGCTCGGCGACGGCGCGTCGTCCGGGCCGGCTGAGGGCGGCGGGGGCGCGCCAGGCGGCCCGGCGGTCGGTTCTGCGGCGTCCGGCGGCCTCGGCGCCACGCGCTTCGGTTCCAGCCTGGGCCCCTTGCGGACCGGTTGCGCGGCGGCCGGCCGGGGCAGCGGCTTGCGCAGCAGCGGGTTCGCGCGGTCGGCTGCGCTGGCCACGGCGGCGGTGTTCTCCCGCAGCACCTGGTTGAAGACCTCTTCGCGGTGGACCTGGACGGTGCGCGGCGCGTCGATGCCGATGCGCACCTGGTCGTGGCGTACTTCCAGCACGGTCACGACGATGTTGTTGCCGATGACGATGGACTCGCCGGTGCGGCGTGTGAGGACCAGCATGCCTATCCCAGCTCGACGGGCGCGCGGACGGGGAGGTCGCTGTCCACCAGCACGACCTGCCTGCCGCGCCGGTTCGTGGTGTTGACCACGATCGGGCCGAGCAGGTTCAGGTAGACGCGGTGGTGCTCGCCGTCCAGGGTGACGGCGCTGAACACTACCGTCTCCTCCTCGGAGGTGATGCCCAGTTCGCGCTGCTCCAGCTCGGACAGTTCGAAGTCGTAGTCCGGGAAGAACAGCCACGGCACCGTGACGATCAGCGACACATCCGGCTCGTCGGCGCTCTGCAGGATCTGAAATGGGCTGTCCGGCGCCATCTCCACGAGCACGAAACGGTGGGAGTACGGAAAACCGGGGATGCCGTCGGGGAACCAGAGGATCTGGTCCTCGGCGACCTCGGGGGCGGTGGCCGTCCCGCTTGCGGAACCACTCATCTCGTGCGGACCTCGTCGGACGTCGGAATGGCGGGCGCTCAGCGCAGGAAGTCGACCAGGGAGGGCTGCAGGACCCGGGACAGCGCCGCCAGCGTCGCCTGGTAGGCGACCTCTTGGGTCTGCAGGTCCATGATCGCCTCGGCGAGGTCCACGTCCTCCACCTTGGCCAGCTCTCCCTTCAGTGCCAGCTGCTCGTCGCTGTTGCGCACCATAGCGGCATCGATGCGGTTCGTCGCGGCGCCGACCGCGGCCAGGCCCCGGTTGATGCGGGCCACGCCGGCGTCCAGCTCGTCCAGGCGGGCCGAGACGGTGGTGCCGTTGCTCGTGCGGATGTCCGCCGCCAGGCCGTCGAGCTGGCTGAACAGGTCCTGGCCGGCGGGCAGGTCGAAGCCGAACAGCTCGCCCGCGTTCACGTTGACGGTCACGAGATCCTCGTCGCTGACGCGCCGCTGGATCGCGTTGTAGTCGCCGGCGTACGCGAAGCCCGGGACGGTGACCGCCTGCGGGACATTCGCGGTGCCCGCGAACAGCATGCGCCCGTCGATGGAGGTGTTGGCCACCGACGCGATGTCGTCGCGGATCGCCTCGATCTCCTTGGCGAGCGACTCCCTGGCTGCCGGATCGGTGGTGTTCGCGGCGCGCACGGTGAGCTCACGCACCCGCAGCAGCCGCGTGTTCACGGTCTGCAGCTTGCTGTCGGCAATGTTCAGCAGGGTGAGCCCGTCGGCCGCGTTGCGCTCTTCCTGCTCGCGCGACCGGATCCGGGCGCGCAGGCTGAGCACGCGGTTCATGCCGGAGACGTCGTCGGAGGCCACCTGCACGATCTTGCCCGACGACAGCCGGCGGCCGGCCTCGTCGAGGCGCCCGATCCGCTCCTGCAGCCGCAGCAGCGTGTTCTGCACCATGCCCTCTTGCGTCACGCGCACGTCGCCGTCTCCTGTCCCTCTTACCGGCCGACCACGCCGAGGCGGCTGACCACGGTCTGGAGCATCTCGTCGATGGTGGTCGCCACGCGCGCGGCGGCCTCGTAGCTGCGCTGGTACGTCACCAGTCCCACCATCTCCTCGTCCAGCGACACCGCGTTGTGGTCGCGGCGGGCGGACGCGGCCGCGCTGTTGAGGCCCCCCTCCGCCGCGGCTTGGCGTCGCGCCGAGGCGACTTGCGCGCCCAGATCCGTGATGAGCCCCCGCGCGGCCTCGTCGATCACGGGAAGCCCCACCGCGGCCGGCTTGGTGCGCAGCTGGGCGAGCGCCATGGCGTTGCTGCCATCGAGCTGGCCCATCCCCGGGCTCGCCGCCGCGAGCAGGTCGGGGTCCGTGATGCCCACCGCGAGGGTGTCCGCGCCGCCAGTCAGCTCCAGCAGCTGCGGCGCCGGGGGGGCGGCGGGAGCGGCGCCGTTGAGGTCCACGCCCGCGGCGTGCTGCATGTTGACCTGTGTCACCAGTTCCGTCACGAAGTCGTTCAGCTGCTGTTTCACGCCCTCCAGCAGGCCGCCGGGGGTGACCAGGAACGCCTGCAGCCCCCCGATCCGGCCGCCGCCGGGGACGGTGCTGCCGGACGGGTGCAGCAGCGAGTTGTCCGGCTGGAGCACGAGCAGGTTGGCGCGCTGCCCGCTCACCAGCTCGAAGCCGTTCAGGTTGAGCCGCGTGCTGCCGTCCTCCGCGTACGAGGCGGACGCGCCCAGGCTCCGCGAGAGCTGGTCGACGAGCAGGTCGCGGCGGTCCAGCAGGTCGTTCGGGGCGCCGCCGCCGTTGCCCTGCAGCGACGCGATCATCTTGTTCAGATCCGCGAGCTGCTGGATCTGGTCGTTGGCCTTGTTGACCGAGTCGTTGAGCTGGAGGCGCACGTCGTCGCCCAAGGCGTCCAAGCTGGTGGCGATGGTGCGCGTGCGGCTTGCGAGGGTGTCCAGCGCCGACAGCACCGTGAGCCGCACCGACTTGTCCGTGGGCCGCAGCGACAGCTCGTCGAAGGTCGCCCACACCTCGCCGAGCTCCTTGGTGATCCCGAAGTCCGGTTCCCCCAGCAGCGCCTCGGTCCGGGCCAGCAGGTCCGCCTTGACCTCCATGGAACCCAGCGCCGAGTTGCTCGCGTGCAGCCGCATGTCCAGGAACGTGTCCCTGATCCGTGCGATCTCCTCCACCCCGACCCCGGTGCCCATGGGGCCCACGGCACTGTCGTAGGGCGTGTTGGTGGTGAGTGACACGCGCTGGCGGGTGAAGCCGGCCGTGTTCGCGTTCGCGATGTTGTGGGACGTGACGTCGATACCGGTCTGCGCGGCGCGCAGCGCCGTGAGCGCCGTCGAAAGCGTCACGAAGTTGCTCATCGCGCGGCCGCCGTCACAGGGAGCGGTCCCACTGGGTCGGGCCCACGGTGGGCGACTGCGTGCGGCCCTTCGCGGTGTACGTCGGGGCCGGGTTCCCGCCGGTCAGCGCGCCCAGCGCCTCCTGGATGGAGTTCAGCGAGCCGCTGGCGAGCCGCCGGTTCTCCGCGGCGGTCTCCTCGATCTCCACGGACAGCTCCTGGAAGCCCTTGCGGTGGTCCTCGAAGACGCCGCGCATCGGCTCGGAGGTCTCCTTGGCGAGCGCGCTGAGCGTCACCTCCGCCGCGGGACGGCGCCATTCCGCCGCGACGTCCGCGAGCGCGGCCTGCCGGCGCTCCTCCGCCTCGCGGAGGCGGCCCACCACCTGCTCCACCTCGGAGAGGGCAGCGGTGACGAACCGGCGCTCGTCGGCGGCCAGCAGAAGCTTCGCCACGGTCAGCTTGTAGAGCAGGAACTCCACCACGTGGCGTTCCGCCCACAGCGTGTCGGCCAGCGCCTCGAGGCGCTCGCGGCTGGGCCCAGGTCCTGTGTCGGCCATGGTGTTCCCGTCGGCTCGCGCGGCTTTCCCTTAAGCACGATCTGTGTCCGAATCGCACCAAGCGTAAGGTTCTGCGCGGGCGTTCGCTTTCACGCTTCCGCCTGTCCCGACGGGCAGAACCCCCGCCCGGCCCTGCCGGAGTAGCCTTCGCCGCATGCCCCGGGTCAGCGCCAAGGCGTCCCAGTTCACCGAGTCGGTCATCCGCGAGATGACGCGGCTGGCCGCGGTGCACTCCACGCCGGGACGCCCGGTGGTCAACCTGGCGCAGGGCTTCCCGGACTTCCCGGCCCCCCCGGAGGTCAAGGAGGCGGCCCGGCGGGCCATCGCCGAGGACGTCAACCAGTACGCGGTGACGTGGGGCGCCCCCGTCCTGCGCGAGGCGATCGCGGCCGACGCGCTGCGCCACCACGGCTGGCGGCTGGACCCGGAGCGCGAGCTCACCGTCACCTGCGGCGCCACCGAGGGCATGATCGCCGCGCTGATGGCGGTCCTGGACCCCGGCGACGAGCTGCTCGTGTTCGAGCCGTTCTACGAGAACTACGGGGCGGACGCGATCCTGTCCGGCGCCACACCGGTGCACGTGCCGCTGGATCCGCCCACGCTTGAACGCCCGTCGTTCGCGCTGGACCCGGAGAAGGTCCGCGCCGCGATCACCCCGCGCACGCGCGGCATCGTGGTGAACAGCCCCAACAACCCCACCGGCCTGGTGCTGGAGCGCACCGAGCTGGAGGCGCTGCGCGATCTGTGCGTGGAGTTCGACCTGGTGGCGTTCACCGACGAGATCTACGAGCACATCGTCTACGACGGCGCCCGGCACATCCCGCTGGCCACGATCGACGGCATGGCCGAGCGCACCTGCACCGTCAACGCGCTGTCCAAGACGTTCTCGGTCACCGGCTGGCGCGTGGGCTGGGTGGTCGCGCCGCCGGCGCTCACCGCCGCCGTGCGCAAGGTGCACGACTTCCTCACCGTCGGCGCCGCGGCGCCGCTGCAGCAGGCCGGCGCGGTGGCCCTGGGCCTGCCCGACGACTACTTCGCCGGGCTGGCGGCGTTCTACCAGGCGCGCCGCGACCGCATGCTGGAGATCCTGCGCGGGGTGGGCCTGGAGCCGGTGGTGCCCCGTGGCGCCTACTACACGCTGGCGGACTGCACCCCGTTCGGCATGGACGACGCGAAGTTCGCCGAGCGGCTGGTGGCCGAGCTCGGCGTGGCGTGCGTGCCCGGCAGCTCGTTCTTCTCGCGGGAGCCGGACCCGGGCCTGCGCGGCCACGCGCCGCGCTACGTGCGCTTCACGTTCTGCAAGACCATGGACACCCTGGACGCGGCGGCGGAGCGGCTGGCCGGACTGGAGGCGTGGCGATGAGCGCCACCGTGTACGCCGTCGCCAACCAGAAGGGCGGCGTGGCCAAGACCACCACGACCCTGGCGTTGGCCGCGGCGCTGGCCGAGCGCGGCCTGGCCGTGCTGGCCGTGGACCTGGACCCGCAGGCGTGCCTGACGTTCTCCCTGGGCTACGACCCGGACGAGCTGGACCCCACGGTGCACGACGTGCTGACGGGCCGGGCGCCGCTGCCCAAGAGCGTGCTGCAGCACGCCGAGACCGACGTCGCGCCGGCCAACATCGACCTGGCCGGCGCCGAGGTGGCGCTGCTGACGCGCACCGGCCGCGAGTACGTGCTGCGCGCCGAGCTCGAGCCGCTGCGCGAGACCTACGACGCGATCCTGCTGGACTGCCCGCCGTCGCTGGGCGTGCTGACGCTGAACGGCCTCACCGCCGCGGACCGGGTGGTGATCCCGGTGCAGTGCGAGACGCTGTCGCACCGAGGCGTGGCGCAACTGCTGGAGACGATCCACGACGTGCAGCGGCTGACCAACCGCGGCCTGGAGGTGGCCGGCGTGGTCGCCACCATGTTCGACGGGCGCACGCGCCACAGCCGCGAGGTGCTGGCGGACGTGCAGCAGCGCTACGGGCTGCGCCTGCTGGGCGTGCCGGTGCGCCGCAGCGTGCGCTTCGCCGAGGCGCACCACGAGGGCAAGTCGATCCTGGCCCACGACGGCGGCGTGCCGGGCGCCAACGCCTACCGGGTGATCGCCGCGGAACTGGCGGGGCTGGACGTGGACGACGCGGTGCGCGAGGCGGCCGGCGCCGTGCCGGCGGGCGTCGTCGTGGCGCCGCGCGACTCGCATGCGACTGAGGACGCGCCAGGGGAGCAGAGCTGATGGGCTTCGACCGGATCAAGCCGCCGCAGCAGCGGCTGCTGGAGCGCGACGCGGCGCCGGACCCGGAAGGGCGCGCGGCGCTGTTCACCGGAGGCGGGGATCGTCCGGCCACGGGCGCCATCACGGACGGGCTGGTGCTGGAGTGCTCCCGCTGCGGCGCCGCGTCGGCGCTGGACCCGGCCATGGCGGTGCGGGCGGCGCTGCCGCTGTTCCTGCTGGCGCCGTGGCGGTCGCACCCGCTGTTCGCGGTGTGCCCCACGGGGCGCCACCGCGCCTGGCTGCGGATCACGCGGGCCGAGTGAGCCCGGGCGCCCGCGAGCTGGCCGCGCTGGCGGCCAAGGCGGCCACCGAAGCCGGGCGCGAGCTGCTGCGCCGGCGGGGCCAGGTGCACGGCCTGGACACCAAGACCAGCGCCACCGACCCGGTGACAGACGCCGACCGCGCGTCCGAACGGCTGCTGGTCGAGATCCTTCTCGGCGAGCGCCCGCAGGACGGCCTGCTCGGCGAGGAGGGCGCGTCCCGGGACGGCACGTCCGGCCTGCGCTGGGTGCTGGACCCGCTGGACGGCACCGTGAACTGGCTGTACGGCTTCCCGGCGTGGTGCGTGAGCGTGGCGTGCGAGGACGGCGCGTCCGAGCCCGGCGGCGCCCTGGCCGGCGCGGTCTACGACGCGCTGCGCGACGAGCTGTACTGGGCGGCGCGGGGCGAGGGCGCCTGGCTGCGCGACGAGCGGCTGCGGGTCAACGACCCGGTGCCGCTGGAGCGGGCGCTGATCGCCACCGGGTTCGCCTACGACCCCGGCGACCGCCGCCGGCAGGCGCAGACGGTGGCGCGTGTGATCCCGGCCGCGCGGGACGTGCGCCGCGGCGGCTCGGCCGCGCTGGACCTGTGCTGGGTCGCCGCGGGCCGCCTGGACGGCTACTACGAGGACACCACGTCGCGCTGGGACTGGGCGGCGGCGGCGCTGATCGCGCGCGAGGCGGGCGCGGTGGTGACGCCATTCGGCGGCGGCTCCCGGGACGGCGGCGTGGTCGCCGCGGGCCCGGCGCTGCACGACGAACTGCGCGCCCTCGTCACCTGACGCACCCGTTTCCCCGTTCAAACGGGTGCGGGCACCGCGATATCCCGCAGTGCCCGCACCCGCTCGAATGGGGACTACGGGAGGTGCTCGACCTTCAGGGGGCGGCTGATCACCGGGCGGGCGCCGTCGCGCGCGACCTCGGGATCGACATCCGGCAGATCGCGGCGGCGATCGCGGTCGCGGGCCGTGCGCGGGTCGCGGCCGGCGGCGCCACCACGGCGGTCGCGACCGCCTCGGCCGGCACGGTCCGACGACGTCCGTGAGCGGCCGGCGCCGGACCGGCTGCCCGAGCCCGGGCGGGCGGCGCCGCCACGCGCGGACTCGCCGCGCTCGGGCTCGCGCTTCTGCTGCGGCTCGCGCTTC
>DATMKC010000039.1:0-2539 GCA_035553555.1 Egibacteraceae bacterium
GGGCCAACACGACCGGCAGCTGGAGGTCCTGTACGTCTCCACCGCCGGGATGATGATCCGCCTGGACGCGCTGCGCACGCTCGGCGGCTTCGACGCGCGCTTCCCCGCGTTCCGCGAGGACCTGGACCTGTGCTGGCGCGCGTGGTTGTCCGGCCGCCGCGTCGCCGTGGTGCCCAGCGCGCTCGGTTACCACATCGCCGCCGGCAGCCGCCTGGCGCGGCCCTTCGGCAAGGGCCGCCCCTGGGAGGCGCGCTACCTCGCCGAGCGGCACACGCTCGCGGCGCTGCTGAAGAACTACTCGGCCGCGAGCCTCGCCTGGGTGCTGCCCCTGGTCCTGCTGCTGGCCCTGGGCAAGACCTCGGCGTTCCTGGTGACGCGGCGCTTCGGCGACGCCATCGCCGTCCTGCGCGCGTACGCGTGGAACGTCCTGCAGCTCGGCCGCACGCTGCGCCGCCGGCGCATCGTGCAGTCCCGCCGGCAGGCCGGCGACGCGCAGCTGTCCCACCTGTTCGCGCCCGGGCTGCCGCGCGCCCGCGCGTACGCCGAGGCGCTGGGCAACTGGCTGGCCGGCGGCAGCACCCGCGCGCTGCTGGACGAGACCGACGGCGCCGAGGCCGAGGCCGACGAGGCCACCGCGCTGATGCGCCTGCTGCGGCGCCATCCCGCGGCGCTGACCGCCGCGGCGCTGCTGGTGGTCTACGTGCTGGGCCTGCTGCGCTTCATGGGCGACGGCCAGCTCGTGGGCGGCGACATCCTGCCGTGGCCGGCCTCGCCGTGGGAGTTCCTGCGTTCCTACGCCAGCCCGTGGAACGGCGAGCCCGCCGGGTCCGGCGCGTTCGCCTCGCCGGTGCAGGTGCTGTTGGGCTTCCTGTCGATGCTCGGCATGGGCAGCGCCTGGCTGGCGCAGCGCCTGGTCGTGTTCGGGCTGCTGCCACTGGGCTGGGCGCTGGCGCTGCGCGCCGGGCGGCTGGTCACCGCGTCGGTGTGGCCGCGCATCCTGGGCGCCACGCTCTACGTCGTCTCGCCCGTGCTCCTGGGCGCCCTGGCGCAGGGGCGCCTGGGCGTGCTGCTGCTGGGCGTGCTGGCGCCCGGGCTGGTCCTGCTGGCGGCGCGCGCCGCCGACCCGGCCACCGCCACCGCCACCGCGTGGCGCAGCGCCGCGCTGCTCAGCCTGGGCCTCACCGCCGCCGTCGCCGCCTCGCCGATCGCCGCGCTGCCCCTGGCGATCGCCTACGGCGCGCTGCTCGCCGTGGCGCTGCGCCGCCGCGCGGTGGCGCGCCAGCCCGCGCTGTGCCTGGGCATGGCGGGCCTGGCCGCGTTCGCGCTGCTGTCGCCGTGGCTGGTCGGCGTCCTGCGCGAGGGCGGCGGCCTGGGGCGCGTGACCGGCAACCCGGCGCTGCCGCTGTGGCGCGCGCTGGCCGGCGTCCCGGAGGTCGTGCCCGGGCTGGGCGGGCTGGCCGGCGTGGTCATCGCCGCCAGCGCCGCGGGCCTGGTCGCCGCGGCGGTGATCCTGGGCCTGCAGGCCCGGCCGGCCGCCGTCAGCGGCCTGGTGGCCGTGGTGGTGGTCTCCGGATCGGCGGCGTGGCTGGTGACCCGCCTGGGCGCGCAGCTGGTGTGGACCCCGGCGCTGCTGCTGCCCGCGGCCCTGGCGCTGGCGGGCCTGGCGGTGATGGCCGCCCACTACCTGGGTGGCGGCCTGCGCCAGCACGCGTTCGGCCCGCGCCAGCTCGCCGTCCTGTTGGCGGCGGGCATGCTGACGCTGGGCCTGGTGGGCGGCGTGGCGCGCATGGCGGGGGGACCGTGGCACGGCCTGACGCTGGACGCCCAGGTGGTGCCCGCCTTCGTGACGGCCGACCGCTTCGACGTGGGCGCCTACCGCATCCTGCTGCTGGAGGCCCGCGACGGTGCGGTGTGGTGGGACGTCGTGCCCGCCGAGGGACCCACCATGACGCGCTTCGGGACCACGCCGTCGCGCCGGCTGCTCGACGCGATCGGCCAGGCGGTCGAGGGCGCCGCGGGCGGCGGCGACCCCCGCGCGGGCGCGCGCCTGGGCCTGCTCAACGTGCGCTACCTGGTGCTGCACGGCGACGAGCCCGACGACGGCCTGGTGGAGGCGCTGATCCGCCAGCCGGCGCTGGAGCCGCTGCCGTCCGGCGGAGGCCGGGTGTTCCGCGTCGACTCGTGGCTGCCGCGCGCCGCCGTGCTGTCGCCGGAGCGGGCGCAGCGGCTGTTGCAGACCGGTGACCCGGGCACCGGTCGGGAGGGCGTCACGCCGCTGCGGCGCGACGAGCCCGGCGTCTACCGTGCCGAGACGGTCCCCGCGGGCCTCGTCGTGGTGTCCGAGGCTGCCTCACCGGTGTGGCGGGCCGCCAGCGAGCGAGGCGGCCTGTCGCGGCGCGCCGTCGACCCGGTGAACGGCTTCGAGCTGCCGGCGCCCGCGCAGGCCGTCCGGGTGCGGGCGGCGGGCGGCGCCTCGCATGCCGCCGTCGCGGTGGTGCAGGCGCTGCTGCTGCTGGGCGTGCTGTCGCTGGCGCTGCGC
>DATMKC010000040.1:0-4513 GCA_035553555.1 Egibacteraceae bacterium
TGTACAGCCCGTAGGAGGCCTGGCCCCAGAAGCGCATGCGCGGCGCGCCCAGCAGCCGTGACAGCCGGCTGTCGGGGGCGTTGGCCAGGCCCAGGACCAGCACGCCGAACAGCGGCACGACCGGCGTCGGGGCGCGCCCCGCCGTGGCCAGCGCGATCGCGGTGATGCTCGCCGTGGCGGCGGCCCACGCGGCCACCGCGTCCCAGCGCAGCCGCGGCAGCCCGTCCGTGTGCAGCCGCGCCAGCAGGACGCCGAGCAGGAACGTGCCGGTGATGCGGCCGATGCCGCCGTTCAGGACCGCCACCTCGCTGGCCCACAGCTGCGCGGCCACGGTGGCGCCGATGGCCGCCAGCAGCGGCGTGCCGCGGGGGATGCGCCGGACCGTCACGGCCAGCAGCGGGAACGCGAGGTAGGCCAGCCACTCGGCGCTGAGCGACCACGTCGGCCCGTTCCAGCTCACCCCGCAGTCGCGCAGCGTCCAGCACTGCGTGAGCGTGAGGTTGGCGGCCAGGTCCCGCAGGCCGTAGGCCTCGCTGTTGGCGATCGGCCGCCCCAGCAGGGCCACGCCGCCGATCAGCGCGGCGAACAGGGCCAGCGTCGCCAGGTGCAGCGGGTAGATGCGCGCGAGCCGGTGGCGCAGGAAGCGCCCGTACGCGCGCGCGTCGACGCGGGGGAACGCGTCCAGGTAGTGGTAGGCCAGGATGAAGCCGGACAGCACGAAGAACACTTCCACGCCCAGCGCGCCGGCGGACAGCGCCGGGTCCAGCGGCGCGCTGGCCGGCAGCAGGGCGGCCAGGTGCCCGCGCAGGTGCACCAGCACCACGGCGACGGCCGCGGCGAAACGCAGCCCGGTGAGGGCCGGCAGCTCCGGTCTGCGTGGCATGGTGAGGGGCGCTCCTTGCGGGGGGACGCACATGATCCTCGCCGATTCGCGCGCGCTTGGCACCTCCGGCGGCCGTCCGGGCGGACAGGAGTCGGCGGCGGGCGCCGCGGCGGCGGCGCTCACCCGGCCAGGACGAAGCCGGCCAGCACGATCAGCACGATCAGCGAGTTGAACGTCGTGTGCCACACCGTGGTGGTCATGACCGCCGCCGTGCGCGCGCGCCGCGCGGGCGTCTCGATGATGCGGCGCGGGCCGAACGGGCTCTCGAACTCCGGCGGCGCGCCCAGCGCGCGCCGGTACGCCGCCCGGTAGATGCGCCCGTACACGAAGCCGGCCACGGCGATGGCCAGCGCGGCGCCCACCGGGATCAGCATGACCAGGTGCACGATGCCGAAGCGGAACGCCGCCTTGACCTGGCTTTTCAGGTCCGCGTGCTCCAGGCCGGCGCGGAACACGCGCTCCTCCACGTAGGCCAGCCACGGGAACAGCACCAGCAGCAGCGACAGGAAGCCGCCGGCGATGCCCAGCAGCACCCAGTCGGGGCCCGGCGCCGCGGGTGCCGCGGCGCCCCCCGCCCCCGGCTGGCGCGCCTGCTCGGCCAGCTCGGTGGCCTCCTGCAGCGGCGCGAACACGGCGTTGCCGTCCAGGCCGATCAGGCTGCCCAGCCCCCAGGACGCGAACGGCACGAAGCGCATCAGCGTCAGGGCGGTGGCCAGCACCACGGCCAGAAGGCCCACGCAGCCCAGCACGTGGACCGGTCGGATGCGCCGCCACACGGCGATGGCGAGCACGCGGTTGCGCCACGCGGGAGCCGCGGCGCGCCCGAGCATGCCCGCCACGGCCAGCGCGACCAGCAGCTGCACCGGGTCGTCCATGCGTCCCAGTGTGTCGCCTGCACGGCCGTGGCGGCGGGAGCGCGCGCGGTTTTCGCGGGCGCGGCGCCGGGAAGACCGGCACCGAGCCCACGACACAAGGAGATGCGCGATGGCGAAGGCCGGAACCATGCTGCGGCGAGGTGCGGCGGAGGCGCGCGCCCGCAAGGCCAAGGTGAACGCCGGCATGGCGGTCCGTGACAGCGCCAAGGCGGCCGCCCATGCGGCGGCGGGGCTCGCGCAGACCGTGCGCGACGAGGCGGCGGACCGTGCCGGGGAGCTGTCGGAGGCCACGCGCCGCGGCAGCCACGAGGCGATGCTGCGCGTGGGCGACTGGGTCATGACGCCCGCGATGGCCGACCGGCTGGGGCTGAAGGCGCACACCCGCAGGGCCGGGATCATGGGCGCGCTGCTCGGCGTGGCCGCGGGCCTGCTGGTCGGCATGATGCTGGGGCGCCGCAACGGGCAGCCGCAGCAGGCGACGTGGGCGGACCCGGAGAGCCTGGCGCCGCCGCTGGGCCGTGGCCAGGTGGACCCCGCCGCGACCGCCGAGGCGCAGCGCGAGGCGGCCGGCGACCCGCACACCACCGTCACCGCCTGAGACGCCGCGCGCCACCAGATGGCCGCGCGGTACCAGATGCTTGACGTGGGGACCGGATCTGCCGACAACTGCTACTGATGCACCGGACCCGGTTCCACTCGCTGGCGCTGCCCGCACCGGTGCGGGCGGAGGTGCGGTCGCGCCTGCGGCGCGCCCACGCCGGCCGGCCGTTCTCCGCCCTGGACCCGCGCGACACGGTGCGCCGGGTGGCGGGCATCGCCGGCGAGCTGGGGCTCACGGCGACCGTCTACCGGGGTGTGGTGGACCTGCGCGGCGCGGAGGTCGACCACGTCTGGCTGGACCTGCACGGCCGCGTCGTGGACGCCGCCTTCCCGCTGCTGGAGCGCGAGTTCGTCGAGTTGCTGCGCCGCTTCGTGGCGGGCGACCTCGAACCGCACGAGATCGCCGAGGCCGCGGCCGGCTTCGCGCTGGACGCGCGCGTCCTGGGGGAGTTCCCGGAGCCGATCCGCTACCTCGGCCGGCCGGTGTGGTCCACGCGCCGCGCGCTGGAGCCGCCGGGATCGCACCGGAATTCTTGATCAGTCTTTTGTCAGGGCGTTACTCACGCGTCCGCCCGCTCGTTGATGCTTTCGACAGCACGGACGAGCAGGAGCGGGAGAGCGTGGAGCCAGCACCTCGGCTGACCAGCATCGCGGGCGTCGCCCGGGCATTGATCGCCACGGTCGGCGTCGACGACGCCGTGAGCATCCTCGTGGGGCAATTCGGGTGGGATGTGGCGTTCAGCGCGCTGTCGCGCCTGGACTGCCCGGAGGCCAGCGTGGCCCTGTGGCGGTCGGTGGAGCTGCTCGGCTGCGACGAGACCGACTCCGACACCGTCCGGTAGCGCGGTCCTCTTCAGATGAGGGTGCGGCGGGCGCTCCACAACACGTGGGTCACCGCCAGCGTGCGGGCGCACAGCGCCTCGCCGGAGCGCTCCTCGGTGCCGAACCAGCAGTCGCCCATGAGGTGCTGCACGCGCTGGCAGTAGAACACCGCCCCGAGGGAGTTGCGCAGGGCCTGCACGTACAGGTGGGCGATCTCCTCGGGCCTGGTGCCCGCGCGTGACGGCGGCGCGTCCCGCGTCTCGGCGACCGGCAGCCACGCCAGCTCGCCGGCGAGCCGGCACGCCTCCTGGCCGCCCGCGATGTCGGCCAGCGCGCAGCGGGCGCGGCCGCACGGGCACGAGCCCGCCTGCTCGGCGTGGTGGCTGACCAGGTAGCGCTGCGCCCAGCGGGCGAGTTGGCCCACCGTGACGCGGGCGGCCACCAGGTCGGAGGTGAACTCGTCGACCGGCTCGGCCAGGGCTCCGGGCAGGTAGGCCGCCATGGGGAATGCCGCCATGACCGCCTCCTTTCGCCTGGCCCGCCGACCGGGCCGCTTCCTACTGGGTATGTCGGCCGATGGGCGCCGTCACTGAACCGGTTGCCCGATCGGGTGACGTCAGGCGCCGGCGGCCCGCCGCAGCCGGTCCATCACGGCGCGCCCCAGCCCGTGCGGGGCGACCTCCTCGACGACGAGGACGTCGACGGCCTCCTCGGCGGCGCGCAGCCAGGCGTACAGGCCGGCGGCCAGTTCCTCCGTGTCGCGGAAGCGCGCGATCTCCACGACGGGATCGGGCGCCGCCTCGGTGGCGACCAGGCCGACGCGCGTGCCGCCGGCGGCGAGGGCCGACGCGCGCGCCGCCGCCCGGCCCGGCGCGGCGAGCTCGACGCGGCAGGCCGGCCGGTAGTGGGCGTGCCGGGTGCCCGGCGACGCCGCCAGGGACGCGCCGGTGCCGTCGTGGACCGGCACGGCCAGCTCCTCCCGGGTCACCGAGCCCTCGCGCAGGATCACCGCGACGTCGCCGCGCGCGTCCACGACGGTGGACTCCACACCCAGCCGGCACGGGCCGCCGTCCACGACGGCGGCGACGCGCTCGCCGAGGTCCGCGGTCACGTGGGCGGCCGTGGTGGGGCTGGGCCGGCCGGAGCGGTTCGCGCTCGGCGCGGCCACGGGCACGCCGGCCGCCGCGAGCAGCGCCAGGGCGACCGCGTGGTCCGGCACGCGGACCGCCACCGTGCCCAGCCCGGCGGTCACGCCGGCGGGCACGTGCGCCGCGGCCTCGAGCACCAGGGTGAGGGGGCCGGGCCAGAAGCGCGCCGCCAGGCGGGCGGCGAG
>DATMKC010000041.1:0-2638 GCA_035553555.1 Egibacteraceae bacterium
GGTGCTGCCCGACCGGGAGCGCGCGGCGGTGCCCGGCCGGCCCGGTTGTCGCTGCGCGCTGCGCACAGCAGGCGCTCGGGGGCGGCGGCCAGCGCCGCGAGCAGTTCCCTGCGCCGCTCGGCGGGCTGGTCGCCGCGCAGCGGCAGGCCGGGCACCGCCGCGCGCTCCCGGTCGGGCAGCACCGGGTCGTCGCGCACGCTCGGCGGGGCCAGCCCTTCGACCAGCCCCACCACCACGACCAGGTCCAGCTCCTGGCACAGGCCTTCGCGCAGCGGCCCGGTCAGCAGCCCCTCGCCCAGGCGGCCGCGCCGCCCCAGGCGCCCGTCGAGCTCGGCCTCCACGGCGCGCCGGAACGCGCCCAGATCCGCGCTCGCGCCGACCCCGTCCAGCTCGGCCAGGCCATCCAGGGCCGCGCGGACGCGGCGGTCGGCCTCCACGGCGTCGTCGCCCCAGCCCGCGCGCGGCTCGCCGACGTAGCGGTCCAGCAGCTCGCGGGCCCACCGGGCGAACGCGCTCCACTGGCCGCCGGCCGGGGCCCGCAGCCGCTGCGCCAGCTCCTCGACGAAGCCGGCGAGCGCGCGCGCGTGCGCGGCCTCCGCGGCGGCGGCGCGGCGCACGGCGTCGCTCGCGCCGTCGCGCACCTCGTCGTCGGCGCGCCGCTCCACCGTGGCCGCGTAGCGCTCCAGGCGCGCCCGCCACTGCCCGGCCCCGGCCACCACGCCCGCCCGGCGGGACACCGCGTCCCAGCGCGCCCCGTCCACGGGGGCGCCGCCGGCCTCGCGGCGCAGCGGCGCCTCGGCGAGCCATGCCGCGACGGCCTCGCGCGCCAGCGGTCGCGGGCCGCCGGACGCCAGCGCCAGCATTCCCAGCAGCGCCCGCCCGGTCGGGCTGTCCCCCAGCCGGGTCCTGGGACCGCCGTTGCTCGGCAGGCCCGCCGCCGCCAGGGCGTCGCGCACCAGCAGCGCGTACGGGCGGTCAGCGGTCCACAGCAGGGCCATGCGGTGCAGCGGCGCGCCGGCGTCGAAGCGCTCGGCGATGCGCCGCACCGCGGCGCGCACCTCCGTCTCCGGGTCCGGCGCCGACAGGACGCGCACCGTGCCGTCCGGCGCGGCGTCGGCAACGGCGGGTTGGGGCGCTCGGCCCAGCTCGCAGCCCAGGGCGTCGGCGGCTTGCAGCGCACCCGCGTCGGCGCGCTCGTCGCCGGTCAGGGCCACCAGGACCGTGACGGGGCCCTGGCCGGCCACCGCGCGCAGGAACGCCGTGGCGGCCGGGGACAGGGCGCGATCCACGATGGCCACCACGGCGCCCAGCTCGGCGGCGGCCGCGGGTCGCTCGGCGGCCAGCGAGGCGGCGGTGCGCAGCAGGTCGTGCTCGTCGTAGCGGTCGTGCAGCAGGGCGCGCACCGCGCCGGCGACACGGGCCGCCTCGCGGCCACGCGCCCTGGACAGGCCGGCGAGCGCGCCGGCCGGGACGCTGCCCAGGTCGCGCACGGTGCGCGCGAGCGCCCGCGCCGTGGCGGGATGGTCGGCCACGGGCGCGAACCGGCCGGGCGCCTGGTGCAGCACGGCGCGCACGGCCTCGGTCAGCACGGCGGGGCGCAGGGGGCGCTTGCCCGCTGCGGCGAGTTCCGGCGCGGCCAGCAGTTCGGCCGCGCGGGCCGCCAGCTCGAAGCGCACGGCGGCCATGCCGCCGAGGCGGCCGGCCACCTGTCGCCGCAGCGCCACGCCGGCCGAACGCGTGGGCACCAGCACCGTCACGCCGCGCAGCGGGTCACCGTCCTGGAGGCCGGCCACCGTGTGCGCGACCGCCTCGGCCAGCGCGGGGCCGTGGCCGACGGCCCGCGCCTGCAAGGCCGGCGGGCTGAGCGTCTGGGGCGGATCGGTGCGGGAGCTCACGTGGGCAGCAGGGTACCGGCGGGCTGCGACGCCCGGACGGGCGGCGCGCCGATCGGGCAGGACGCCATGGCCGCTTTGCCAGCGCGGCCACCGGGTGTCCACACTGTGACGCACGCCGCGTCGTCCCCAGCGCGCGGATGCGCCCGGAGGGCGCCACAACCCAAGGAGCGTCGGTGACGTTGGACCTGCCTGGCGTCAAGCGGCTGATCCCGCTGCCCGAGGACGGTGCCGAGCTGCCAAACCACACCCCGCGCTGCATGGTGTGCGGCAGGGACAACCCCGAGGGCTGGCACCTCACCGTGCGGCGCCACGGCGACGAGGTGCGCTGCGAGTTCACCTTCGACCGCCGGCACGAGGGCGGCCCCGGGCTGGCGCACGGCGGCGCCGTCGCGGCCGTCTGCGACGACGTGCTCGGCCACGTCCTCACCCTGCTGGGCGTGCCGGCGGTCACGCGCCGCCTGGAGGTCGACTACCTCAAGCCGGTGCTGCTCGGTGAGCCGCACACGATGGCGGGACGCATCGAGTCGGTGGACGGCCGCAAGGTCTGGCTCGCGATGGAGGCGCTCGCGCCGGACGGGCAGCCGCGCTTCACGGCGCGCGGGCTGTTCATCCGCGTCGGCCTCGAGCACTTCCTCGCCGGGCTGTCGCCGGAGGAGCGGGAACGGGCGCAGGAGAGGCTCGCGGAGCTGCGCGAGCGTGGAGAGGACGTGACCGCATGGTGAGCGACGTGGGCGGGATCCGGG
>DATMKC010000042.1:0-3525 GCA_035553555.1 Egibacteraceae bacterium
CCGAACGCGGCGAAGATGAAGTCGGTCTGCACGAACGGGATGAAGTCCGGCCGCCCCTGGCCCCAGCCCACCCCGAAGATGCCGCCGGTGCCCAGCGCGAACAGCGACTGCGCGAGCTGGTAGCCGCCCCCGGCGTACTGGCTCCACGGGTCCAGCCACACGTCGACGCGCAGCCGCACGTGGCCGAACAGCAGGTAGGCCGCCGTCGCGCCGAACAGGAACAGCCCGGTGCCCACGGCCACGTAGGCGGCGCGCGCCGTCGCGGCGTACAGCAGCACCACGAAGATCCCGAAGAACAGCAGGCTGAGGCCGAAGTCGTTCTGCGTGACCAGGACGACCAGGCTCGCCAGCCAGATCGCCGCCACGGGCGCGAAGGCGCGCGGGGGCGGCACCATGAACGGGCCCAGGCGGCTGGTCGCCACGGACAGCAGCTGGCGCTTCTCCGCCAGGTAGCTGGCGAAGAACACCACCAGGCCCAGCTTGGCGACTTCGGCGGGCTGGATGGTGAAGCCGGCGATGCGCAGCCACAGCCGGGCGCCGTTGATCTCGCGGCCGACCACCGGCAGCAGCGGCAGCACCAGCAGCAGCAGCGCCGCCAGGCCGATCGAGTAGCGGTAGCGGTCGAGGACCGTGTGATCGCGCAGCAGCGCCAGCGTGGCGCAGAACGCCGCCACGGCCACGATGCTCCACAGCGTCTGGGCCGGCGCGAGCGCCGACGGGGGGTTGTCGCGCACCGCGTAGGCGAAGTCGATGCGGCGGACCATGACCAGGCCCAGGCCGTTGAGCAGGAACGCCAGGGGCAGCAGCAGCGGGTCGGCGTGCGGGGCCAGGCGCCGGCGCACCAGGTGCGCCGCCAGCGCCAGGGCCAGCAGCGCGCCGCCGTAGGGCACCAGGCCGGCCGGCAGCACCGGCTCCTGCGCCAGGCCCACCAGTGCGTAGGCGGTGGAGACGATCACCACGGCCAGGACCAGCAGTCCCAGCTCGGTGTTCGCGCGCCGGCGCGTCGCCGTGACCGCCGACGTGTCGACGACGATGGTGGTGTTGCCGCTGTCGCCCGCGCTCATGGGGCCGGCTGCGCTCCCGCGGAGGTGACGGCGCCGGGCGCGGGCGAGGTGGCTGGGCTCGGGCTCGCGGTGGGGCTCGGGCTCGGGCTCGGGCTCGGGCTGATGACCGCCTCGCGTGCCCGCCGTCGCCGTTCCTCGGCCTCGAGGTCGTCCTCGTAGGTCTCGACTAGCTCCAGGCCCTCTTCCAGGCTGCCCAGGGCGACGCCCTCCCGCAGGCGGTCCTGGAGGCGGTCGGGCAGGCGCGCGGCCCGCAGGTCGCTGCGCTCGGCGACCCAGTGCAAGGGGATGCCGGCGACGTCCTGCGGCATGCCGTGGAACACGGTGACGCGCCCTTCGTCGATGCCGAGCCAGTAGGCCCGCTGCAGGAGCAAGAACGCGCCGCCGCCCAGCACGCCGGCCAGGATCGCGGCGGCGCCCAGCATGACGGCCCAGCGCGGCACTCCCCGCGAGCGCCCCAAGGCCCCCCGCTGCACTTCGCGGCGGTCGCCGTAGCGCGCCATCGCGTCGGTGAAGTCGTGCGCCTCGTCGTCGCGCGTGCGAATGGTCACCGCCTCGACGTCGCCCGGCCGCAGTTCCCGGCGGGCGGCGTCCGTCCCGCCCATCGAGGCGATCTCCTCGGTGGGGTCGGGGATCAGCGTGGCGGCCTTGGTGCCCGGCAGCGGCGTGCGGGCCGCCGCGGCGGGGTCGCCCTCCAGGCGCAACAGGACCACCGTGATGTTGTCGGGCCCGCCCGCCGCGTTGGCCGCTTCGATGAGCTGGCGGCAGGCCGTGTCACCGTCGGCCGTGCCGGCCAGCACCTCGGCGATGGTGTGGTCGTCGACCGGCCCGGTCAGGCCGTCCGAGCACAGCAGCACCTGGTCGCCGGGCTGCAGTTGCAGCGGCGGCAGGGAGTCGACCTGCACCTGCTGGTCCACGCCGATCGCGCGGGTGATGACGCTGCGCTGCGGGTGCACCGCCGCCTCGCTGCGCGCCAGGCGGCCCTCGCGGATGAGCTGCTCGACCAGGGTGTGGTCGGTGGTGAGCTGGGTCATGTCGCGGCCGCCGCGCAACAGGTAGGCGCGGCTGTCGCCGACGTGGGCGATGTGCAGGTGGTTGTCGCGCACCAGCACGGCGGTCAGCGTGGTGCCCATGCCGCGCAGCGACGGGTCGGAGCGGGCCTGGCTGACCACGCTGCGGTTGGCGTCGACGACGGCCTCGACCAGCGCGTCCTGGGCGGCCTCCGGGGCGGCGAACTCCTGGCCGTCCAGTGCGGCGATGGGACGCAAAGCGGCCTCGCTGGCCACTTCGCCGGCCTGGTGCCCGCCCATGCCGTCGGCGACGGCGAAGACGGCCCGTCCCGCGAACAGGCTGTCCTCGTTGCCTTCGCGGACGCGGCCGACGTCGGTCGCCGCGTGCGCGCTGATCCGCATGTGCGTGTCTCCTGTCGCGGCGGCTAGCGCCGTACCTCGACCACCGTCTTGCCGATGGCGAACTGGTCGCCCGCCACCAGCCGCACCGGGGCGCTGACCTTCTCCTTGTTGCGGTAGGTGCCGTTGGTGGAGCCGAGGTCGGCCAGCACCCAGCCTTCCCCCGTCCGGTACACGCGTGCATGGCGGTCGCTGGCGTACGGGTCGTCCAGCGGCACCGTCATGTCGGGCGCCCGGCCGAACGTCACCCCGGTGCCATCCTGCTGGTCGGCCAGCGGGATGACGCGCGGAGCCACGCCGGGCAGGTGTACCACGAGCTCGCGCGGCTCCTTGCGGCTTTCCTGCCGCCGGCGCGGCGCGGTGGGCCGCACGCTCCGCCGGCGCACGGCGGTCGCGCCCGCCGGGGACAGGTCGCGGGCGATGGTGCGCACGGCCCGGCCCACGAAGACGTACAGCAGCAGCAGGAACAGCGCCTGCAGCAAGGTCAGGACGACCGGGGGCACGGCTACGTCTCCAGGCGGAACACCAGCCGGACGTTGCCCAGGCGCAGCTCGTCGCCGTCGGCGAGCTCGGTGCGGGTGACCGCCCGCTCGCCGACGCGGGTGCCGTTGGTGGAGCCCAGGTCCTCCACGAACCAGACCCCGTCCTGGCGGCCGACGCGGGCGTGGCGCCGCGACACCGACGGGTCGTCCAGGCTGACGTCGCATTCCGGCAGCCGGCCCAGGATGGCGCCGCCGGCGATCGCGAAGCGGCGGCCCGCCTCCGGGCCGGCGGTCAGGTGGAGGGTGGCGCGGCGGCTCTGGCTGGGCGCCAGCACGGAGGCCTCGCCCTGGGCGGCCGGCGAGGGCGCCGGTGCCGGTGCCGGTGCGGGGAAGCCGCGGTCGGCTTCGGGGGCCGGCTCGCGTGGGGGCGCCATGGCGCTCACCGGGGCCTCCACCTTGCCGCGCAGCTCGTAGGTGCCGACGGGGACGCCGGAGTTGCGCTCGAACTCGATGCGCACCGGCCCCTGGAGGTGCCAGTTGCGCTCCGTGGCGGTGCGGCGCACGACCTCGGAC
>DATMKC010000043.1:0-5352 GCA_035553555.1 Egibacteraceae bacterium
GTCTAGGCCGCCCCCTTCGTCCCCGGCACCCCGCCTTCGCGTCACAGCTCACGCGTACGCTACGGCGACCTCGACCTGCTGGAAGGAGGGACGATGGGCAAGCGGCACAGCGCCGACACCGGGAACGCCGCGGTGGAGAAGGCCTTCCGTGATCGTGGGTACAAGGGCGCGAGCTACGTGGTGCGCGACGCCAACGCCGCCCATCGCCCGCAGGGCTGGGAGATCAAAGAAGCGGCGCCGGCGCGTGCCTCGTCGAAGCGGCGGGCGGGCTGACTTCACCCGGCCGCTGAGCTGGGGCAGGACTCGCGGTAGCGGCAGCGGCCGCAGAACTCGCTCGGCTTGGCGGGCCACTCCGACTCCTCGCGCAGCCGCCGCGCGAAGGAGCGCACCGCCTCCACGGCGTCGCGCAGGAAGGGCGCGTCGGCATCGATGGACACCTCGACGGGATCGTCCAGGAGGCGCTCGAACGTGACGCGGATGATGCGGCGCCCCCCGCGCCAGCGCGGGTCGGCGGCGACCAGCAGCGCGTACACCCGCGCGGAGAAGTCCAGGCTGAGGTCGTCGCCCGTCGCACCGGTCTTGTAGTCGCGGATCTCCAGCACCCCGCCGGGCCACTCCCACAGCGCGTCGATGCGCCCGTGCACCAGCAGCCGCTCGCGCGGCGGCGCCCACAGCAGGGTGAGCTCGCCGCCCAGGTAGCGGGCGCCCCGCGCCCCGGGGCAGACCCGGCGATGCGTGGCCAGCGCCCTGGCGACGAGCGGGTCGCGCAGGTCGCGCGCCCCGGCCAGCTGCGGCTCGTCCTCGTCGTGCAGGGAGGCGATCTCGTGGCGGTGGTGCAGCTCCTCGTGCACCGCCTGCCCGCGCACCGTCCCGGCGCCTTCCATCTCGTCCAGGCCCGCCAGATGCAGCAGTTGCTTGTTGCGGTAGCGGCGCGGGCACAGCTCGAAGTCGGCGCGGCGGTTGGGGCCCACCACCACGTGCGGCTCCGCGGCCAGGTTCAGCGTCACGTCAGACCTCACCCATGGCCTCGCCGGTGGCCATCAGTACCAGCTCGGACGGCGCCTGCTGGCTCACCGCGGGGCACGAGCGCAGCGCCGGGCACTCGTGGCACCACCAGCCGGGCGCGGGCTCGGGTCGCGGGTCGTCCAGCGCGGACAGCACGATCTCGCCGATGTCCCGCGCCGCCTCGGCGATGCGCGGCCGGTCCAGCAGGGACTCCTGCATGCGCCCGTGCAGCAGGTCCAGGTGGGCCACGCGCACGAACGTGTGGCCGCGGTGGGCCAGCAGCACCGCCACGGCCAGCACGCGCGGGTCCTCGCCGGGGTCCTGGCGCGGCGCGGCGAAGCCGATGCGGCGCAGCTCCGCGCCGCCGTCCTCCACGGTGAAGCACAGCTCCAGGCGCAGCGACAGCAGGAAGCGGCCGCTGGAGTGCGGCAGCACGGGGTAGCGCTCGTCCGGCTGGAGCACCGCGCCGCCCCGCTCCCCCGCCAGCTCCACGTAATGGTCCAGCCCGCGGCGGAACAGCCAGCGCTCCTCCGCCAGCAGTCCCTCGGGCGGGTCGGCGTGCAGCAGCTGGTCCAGGCCGTCCGGCCCGGCGGCGTGCGCCTGCTCGATCGCGTCGACGAGCAGGTTGCGCACCAGGAAGGCCCGGTCGGCGTTGGCCCGGGAGAAGCGCACCATGCCCACCCCGCCGCGCACCTCGCGCTGGAAGCGCAGGCGGCACTGCGCCGCCACGGGCAGCAGCGACGGCCGGACGCGCAGGGGCTCGGGGTCCATGCGCAGCACGGTAGCGGACGCCTGTGACGCACGACTCCGCCACGTTTCGCATACGTTTACGCGTATGGATGTGACGAAAGCCCGCGCGCGGGCGGCACTGGACACCGGCGTCGAGCCCGTGGGCACGTACCGGTTCGGCGACTCCGCCGCCCTTTCCGACGAGCTGCTGGACCTGGTCCTGCGCGGGCCCAAGCGCGCGACCGCCTTCGCGGAGGCCGACGTCGAGCAGGGCGGCGCGCCCTACCCCGAGCCCGGCCAGCACTGGCTGCTGCTGGACGGCGCCGGGCAGGCCCACTGCGTCGCGCGCGTGGACCAGGTCGCCGGCGGCCCCCTGTACACGGTGGACGCGGCGTTCGCCTGGGAGACCGGGTGGCGCAACCGCACGCGCGCCGCCTGGATCGCCGCGCACGAGGCGTACCTGCGGCGCCAGGGCTTCACGGACCTGGAGTCGGAGCGGGTGCTGTTCATCCGTTTCAGCGTCGTGTGGCCCGAGGCCGACGAGCCGCGCTGGTGGGCGCCGGGCGTGCGGGAACTGCGCGGCCACGAGCCGGCGCCGGACTCACCGCGCCCCGACCTGCCGGCGCTGGCGGCCTTCGACGGCGAGCGCGTCACCGGGGTGCTGCGCTTCGAGCCGGAGCCCGGCGACCTGCGCCTGGTCGCGGTGGTGGCGGACGACGCCGGTGTGGAGTCGCGGCTGCGCGAGGCGCTCGAGCAGCGCCGGCGCGCGGACCGCGCCGTCCGCTAGCCGGAGCCCTGGCCCGGCGGCGGGTCGTCGCGGCGCACGTCGACCACCTCCACGTCCAGCGTCGCGGGCTCGTCGCGGTCGCCCGGCCGCGCGCCGGGCCCGCGGGTGCGGCCCCACCGGTCCAGCGCGCCCAGACCGAACATGCCGCGAACCTGGCTGCGCAGCGCCCGGTTGACCAGGGCGCGCGTCGGCGGCAGCACGCACACCAGCCCCACCACGTCGGTGAAGAACCCGGGCGTGACCATCAGCGCGCCGCCCACCAGCACCAGGGCGCCGTCGACCACCTCCCGCGCCGGCACGCGCGCCTCCTGCAGCGCGCGCGCGAACGCCCGCCACGCCTTGGCGCCCTCGCGCTTGACCATCACCGCGCCCACCACGGACACCACGAACAGCAGCGCGACCGTGTTGCCCCAGCCGGCCAGGCCGGCGACGCGGATGATCAGCCACACCTCGCCGAGGGGGACGACGATGAACAGCAGGACCAGCAGGGGCACTACGACGCCTTCTTGCGCTTCTTGGGCTTGTCCTCGTCCTTGTCGTCCTTCTCCGCGGCCTTGGGCTGCTTGTCGCCGCCGCGCTTGGACTTGGAGGCCTCGACCGACTGCTTGAGCGCCGCCATGAGGTCGACCACCGCGGCGGGCTCCTCGCCCTCGTCGGCGATGGTGATCTCCTCACCCTCGACCTTGCGCTTGACCGCCTCCATGACGCGCTCGCGATAGGTGTCGGAGAACTGGCTGGGATCGAAGTCCTCGGTGAGGTTCTCGATGAGCGTCTGCGCCATCTGCACTTCCTGCTTGCGCGGCTCCGGCAGCTCATCGATGTCGAAGTCGGCCAGGGAGACCTCGCGGATCTCGTCCGGCCACCACATCGTCTCCAGCACCATGACGTCGTCGCGCAGGCGCAGCGTGGCCAGGTGCTCCTTGTCGCGGATGGCGACCTTGCACAGCGCGACGGTCTTGCGGTCCTTCATCGCCTGCGCCAGCAGGGCGTACGCCTTCGCTCCCGAGGGGTCCGGCGCCAGGTAGTAGGCGCGCTGGAAGTAGATCGGATCGATCTGCTCCAGCGGGGTGAACTGCAGGATCTCGATGGTGCGGCTGGACGGCGGCTTCATCGCCTCCAGCTCCTCCGGCGTGAACACCACGTAGCGGTCGCGCTCGTACTCGTAGCCCTTGACGATGTCGTCGTAGTCGACCTCTTGGTCGTCGGCCTTGGCGACGCGCTTGTAGCCGATGCGGCTGTGGTCGGAGGCGCGCAGCTGGTTGAACGACGGCGTCTTGTCGTCGGTCGCGGTGTACAGGCGCACCGGCACGTTGACCAGGCCGAAGGACAGTGCGCCCTTCCACAGACTGCGCGGCGGCATTGCGGACCTCCTCGATGCGGGGAAGGGAATCAGTGTCCTACCCGAGAGCCCGCACCGCCACCCATTCCGTAAAGGCCCGCCCGCGACGCGGTCAGGTCAGGGCGCGCCAGCCGGCCGCGGCGGCCATCGCCACCAGCACCACCACGATGAACGGCGCCCGCAGCAGCACCGCCACCGCCCCCGCGGCCACGCCGACCGCGCGCCCGTCGAGCACCAGTTCCCGCCCGTCGCCGAACGTCTGCACCGCCACGAGGGCCGCCAGCAGCGCCGGCGGCAGCAGGCGCACCAGCCGGTCCAGCCCGGGCGGCATCGTGCGCCCGCCGGCCAGCAGCGGCCCCACGCCCTTGAGCAGGAACGTGCCGGCCGCCAGCGCCAGGATCGCCGCCCAGCTCACGCGGCCCTCCTGGCGAGCAGGCCGCCGAGCACCCCCGCCGAGGCGGCCAGGATCGGCACGCCGGCCGGGGTGAACGGCAGCAGCGCGAGCGCGATCAGCGCCCCCGCCAGCGCCGAGGCGCGCGCCGCGCGGTCGGTGAGCAGCGGGCCCAGCAGCGCCAGGAACCCGGCGGGGAACGCGGCGTCCAGCCCGATCGCCTCCGGGTCGCCGATCAGCGAGCCGGCCAGGGCACCGAACAGCGTGGCCGCGTTCCAGCACACGAAGACGCTCACCCCCGTCAGCCAGAACGCGCGGCGCGCCGCGCGGGGGTCGTCCTCGGCCAGCGCCATCGCCGAGGACTCGTCGATCAGCAGGTGCGCGGCGAGCATGCGCGTGGGCACCGAGCCGCCCAGCACGGGCGCCAGCGCCAGGCCGAACGCCGCCATGCGCGAGTTGAGCAGCAGGCCGCCGGCCACCGCGGTCAGCGGCGCGCCCCCCGCCGCGATGACACCCACGGCGGCGAACTGGGAGCCGCCCGCGAACACCAGCGCGGACAGGCCCACGGCCTGCCACACCGAGACGCCGGCCGCGACCGCCAGCACGCCGAAGCTCACCCCGTAGATGCCCACCGCCACGCCGATGACGAGCGCCTTGCGCACACTGGGGTCGCGGAGGCCACGGCCAGCCGGTGGCGGGCTGGGCGGCGGCGCGGCGGAGGGGGACGAAGCGGACATCGCTGGTAGGAAACCCCATGCGTAGGGCAGGCTGCGAGCCGAAATGGCAACCGCGCCCACAACCATCCACTTCCCGCGCCAATTGCAGACGCGCAAACGCGGCACGCACTGGTACGCCCAGATGGACGGCACGGAGCTCAAGCTGTCCAACCTGGACAAGGTCTTCTGGGAGGCGGAAGGCCACCTCAAGGGCGACCTGGTCTCCTACTACCTCAACATCGCGCCGACGCTGCTGCCCTACCTGCGGGACCGGCCGCTGACGCTCAAGCGCATGCCGGACGGCGCGGACGGCGACTTCTTCTACGAGAAGCAGGCGCCCGCCTACACGCCCGAGTGGCTGCGGCGCGTCCCGGTAACGTAGCGG
>DATMKC010000044.1:0-5706 GCA_035553555.1 Egibacteraceae bacterium
TGAGGTGGTTGGCGGTGATGCCGTGCGCCGCCAGGACCACCGGCGCCTGCCCCGGCTCGGCGCCCCATCGGGCGGTCAGCAGGCTGCCGCCGGCGACCGGCACGTCGTGGAATCGGGGTGCGCTCACGTTCATCCCTCCCGGATGCCGAACAGCTCGCCCGCGCGCGCCTCCCAGGCGGCGCGCAGCACCTTCTTGTCGATCTTGCCGACGCTGGTCTTGGGGATCTCCTCGACCACCACCACGGCGTCGGGCAGCCACCACTTCGCGACCTTGTCGGCCAGGAACGCGTGCACCGACTCGACCGTGGGCTCCTGGCCCGGGCCGTGGCCGTCGGCCACGACGAACGCCACCGGCCGCTCGTCCCACTTCGGGTGCGGCAGCCCCACCACGGCGGCGTCGCGGATCGCGGGGTGCCCCAGCAGCGCGCCCTCCAGCTCCACCGAGCTGATCCACTCGCCGCCGGACTTCACCAGGTCCTTGGCGCGGTCCACGATGCGGAACGTGCCGTCGCGCTCCATCCACGCCATGTCGCCAGTGCGCAGCCACCCGTCGTGGAGCTTCTCCACCGAGCCGATCGGGTCGTTGTAGTAGGCGGCGGCGATCCACGGCCCGCGCACCTCCAGCTCACCGACCGTCTCGCCGTCCCACGGCACCGCCTCGCCGGTCTCGCCGACGACGCGCGCCTCCAAGCCGGACATGATCGTGCCGGTCTTCTCCTTGATCGCGTACAGCGCGTCGCCCCGCACGTCGCGGCCGTGATGCCGCCGCGGCTGCGACACGCACGCCAGCGGCCCCGTCTCGGTCATGCCCCAGATCTGCACCATGTCGATGCCGTGGGCGCCGTAGGCCTCCGCCAGCGGCCGCGGCGTGGCCGAGCCGCCCACGTAGATGCCGCGCACCGTGGACAGGTCCGCGTCGCCGGAGCGCAGCAGCGGCAGCAGCTCCTTCCAGATCGTCGGCACCGCGGCGCCCACGGTGACGCGGTGCTCGCGGATGAGCCGCGCCACGTTCGCCGGAAAGCTGTCCGAGCCGTGGAACACCAGGCCCGCGCCGGTGAACGGGGCGGCGTAGGGCATGCCCCAGCCGCAGGCGTGGAACAGCGGCACGATCGGCAGCACGGTGTCGTGCTGGGTGAGCGCCAGGTGGTCGGCCATGCAGGCGGCCATGGCGTGCAGCCACAGCGAGCGGTGCGACTGCAGCACGCCCTTGGGCATCCCGGTCGTTCCCGACGTGTAGCAGAGGTTCGCGGCCGCGTCCTCCGGCACGTCCGGCAGCGCGCCGATCGGGTCGGGGCACGCGGCCAGCAGGTCCTCGTACTCCCGCACCTCCGGCGTCAGCGTGGGCAGCGCGGCGTCGCCGCCGGGCTGCATGCGCACCCACTGCTCCACGATCCCCAAGCCGTCCACGTCGCCGAGGCGGTCGGCGACCTCGCCGTCGAAGAACAGCACCTTGTCGCCGGCGTGGCCGACGATCTGGGCGATCTGTTCGGGGAACAGCCGCACGTTCACGGTGTGCAGCACGGCGCCCACCAGCGGCACCGCCCAGTACAGCTCGAAGTGGCGCACCGAGTTGAAGCCGAACGTCGCGACGCGGTCGCCCGGGCGCACGTCCAGCTCCTCCACCAGGACGCGGCACAGCCGCAGGATGCGCTCGCCCAGCTCGGCGTAGGTGAACACGCCCTCGGGACCGGCCACACGCGTGTCCCCGTAGATCGTGCGCATGCGCTCGAACACCGCGTGCAGCACCAGCGGCGTGGGCTGCATCAGGCCCGGCAGGAACGCGGGCGCCTCCGTGCCCCGCTCGGTCACGCTCGTCATCGGTCCCCTCCGTGTCCCGCCTCGCCGTCCGCCCGCTCGGCGAACTCGGCCACGTCCATCGCCGTCAGCCCCAGCACCAGCTGCGCCGCCTCCGCCGGCACGCGCGGGTCCAGCCCGGTCAGCTCGCGCACGCGCTTGAGGCGGTAGGCCACGGTGTTCACGTGCACGCAGTCCTCGCGCGCGGTCTCCGGCACGGAGCCGCACGCCAGGTAGCGGCGCAGCGTGCCCAGCAGGTGCTCGTCGCCGCGCTCGCGGAACACGTCCATGACCTTGTGGCGCAGCACTTCCGCCAGGCGCGGGCTGTCCGTCACGAGCTGCTCCAGCAGCAGGTCGTCGGGCGCCAGCACGCCGCCGTGCCGCCCGGCGGCGGCGGCGGCCTCCAGCAGCGTCTCGGCGCGCGCCACCTCGGTGGCCAGCACGGGGCCGGGCGGGGCGGCCTCGCCGCGCGCCGCCAGCCGGGCGCCGACGGCGCGCGCCAGCGCGGGGATGTCCGCGCCGGGCGCGGGCACCAGGGCGAGCAGGCGGTGCCCGCGTGTGCCGGCCAGCGTGTGCGGCGGCGCGGCGTCGAGCAGCCGGTCGATCAGGCCCGAGGAGTGGTCGTCCTCGACGAGCATCGGCACGTAGGCGCGCGCGAGCGTCACCGACCAGCGGCTGGCCACCGCGGCCAGCTCGGCGGCGTCGCCGGCTGCCAGCACCGCGTCGAGCACGGCGCGCCGGCGTGCGTCGGCGCGGCGAAGCTGCTCGTGCGAGGCGGACAGGTAGGCCTCGGCGAACGCGGAGGAGATGCGGTCGACGTAGTCGATCCAGTCGCCGGCCAGGCGCGCCAGGACGTGCTCCTCGCCGGGCTGGGTGGCCTCCACCACGGCGTTCCAGACCACGCGGCCGGCGATGCGGAACGCGTGCAGCGCCGAGTCCAGCGGCACGCCGATCTCCAGCCGCCGCCGCCCGGCGGCACGGAAGTCCACCGGCACGGTGGGGTCGGGCTCGCCCTCGGTGAGGATCGCGGAGAAGAACTCCTCCACCACCTCACGCGACACCGGGGCGACCTCCGCCTCCACGACGCCGGCGTCCAGCGCCCCGTACTCGGGGATCTCCTCGCGGTAGGCGGTGGTCATGCGCGGCAGCAGCTCGTCGATGGTGGCCAGCACGCGGCGCGCCACCTGGCGGGCCGCCTCGGGGTCGTGGCGGAACAGGCCGCCGACGTCCTGGCCGCGTGTCGCGTCCGGCGTCATCGGCCCACTCCGTGGTCGGGGTCCAGCGACGCCGACATCAGCCGCCCGATGCCAAGCAGCGACGCCAGGTTGTCGCGGTCCAGCTCGTCCACGGGCGCGCTGGCGACCACGCGGCCGTGCTGGAGCACCTCGGCGCGGTCGGCGACCGCGAGCGCGAACGCGATGTGCTGCTCCACCAGCAGGATCGTCAATCCGTCGCGGTTCACGTCCGTCAAGAGCTCGGCCAGCTCCTCCACGATCGCGGGCGCCAGTCCCGCCGTGGGCTCGTCGACCAGCAGCAGCTTCGGCTCGTTCACCAGCGCGCGCGCCACCGCGAGCATCGCCTGCTCGCCGCCGGACAGCGTGCCGCCGAGCTGCCTGCGCCGCTCCGCCAGCCTGGGGAAGCGCTCGTACAGCCCGGCGACGACGCGGTCGTAGCGTGCGCGGTCGGCGCGGCGCAGCAGGTAGGCGCCCAGGCGCAGGTTCTCCTCCACGGTGAGCTGCGGGAACACCTGCCGGCCCTGCGGCACGTGACCCATGCCGGCGCCGACGCGCCGCTCGGGGGACAGGGGCGTGACGTCCTCGCCGTCCAGGCGCACCTGGCCCGACCAGGCGGGCACCAGCCCGGCGATGACCTTGAGCGTCACGCTCTTGCCGGCGCCGTTGAGGCCGAGCACGGCGGTGATGGAGCCGGGCTCCACGTCGAAGCCGACGCCGTGCAGGACGGCGTTCGCGCCGAAGCCGGCGCGCAGGCCGCTGACGCGCAGCAGCGGCGGCGGCTGCGACGGCGGTCGCACGGACGTGTGTGCGCTGACGGCGCTCACGGCGCCACCTCCGCCGCCTTGGTTTTCGCGGCGAAGCCAGCACCCAGGTAGGCGTCGAGCACGGCCTGGTCGCGCACGACCTCGTCGGGGCCGCCGGCCGCCAGCACCTGCCCGAGGTTGAGCACCACCACCTCGTCGCAGACGTCCATCACCAGCGGGATGTGGTGCTCGATCAGCAGGACGGTGCGGCCCAGGTCGTCGCGCAGCTCGCGCAGGCGCTCGGCGAGCTGCTCCACCGCGGCGGGGGCCATGCCGGCCGACGGCTCGTCCAGCAGCAGCACCTCCGGGTCGGTCACCAGCGCGCAGGCCAGCTCGGCGATGCGCTGCTGGCCGCCGGACAGGTGCTTGAGGGGCAGGTCCGCGTGCGCGGTCATGCCCAGCGCGGCGACGACCTCGCGGCTGCGCGCCTCCAGGTCCCGCTCGGCGCGCGCGACGCCGCCGGTGCGCAGCAGGGCCGGCGCGGTGGCGTAGCCCAGGAGCCGGTGCTGGGCCAGCATCACGTTGTCCAAAAGCGACAGGCCGCGCGCGAGTCCCGCGGTCTGGAACGTGCGGCCCAGGCCCAGCAGCGCGCGCTCGTGCGGCGGCAGCCCGGCCAGCTCCCTGCCGCGCAGCGACACGCTGCCGGACTCGGCGGCCACGAAGCCGGAGATGGCGTTGAACAGCGTGGTCTTGCCCGCGCCGTTGGGACCGATCAGGCCGACGATGCGGCCCTTGGGCACTTCCAGCCCGGCGCCGTCCACGGCGACGAGGCCGCCGAAGCGCACGCGCACGTCGCGGACGGCCAGGACCACCTCGCGCCCGGCCGACCCGGCGTCCGCGGCGGCGAGCCGGGCCCCGGCGGCATGGGTGAACGCCGGCACCGCGCCCTCCGCGGCGGGGCCGCCGCCCTGGACGGCGCGCGCGTGCTCGGCCGCCTTTTTCTCCCTGGCCTCGCGCAGCGCGCCGGCGAAGCCCGTGGGGTGGCGCGCCATGGTGAACACCAGCAGCGCCGAGCCGATGACGAGGTCCCAGCCCTCGAACACCGTGAGCATGCGCGGGACGATCCCGAACAGCGCGGCGGCCACCACCACGCCGACGCGGCTGCCCAGGCCGCCGACCACCACGAACGTCACCAGGGTGAGGGAGAACAGGAAGCTGAAGTTGCGCGACTCCACGAACAGCAGCAGGTGGCCGTACAGCGCGCCGGACACGCCGGCCAGCGCGCCGGAGATCACGAACGCGAGCAGCTTGTAGCGGGAGACGTCCACGCCGTATGCCTGCGCCACCTGCTCGTTCTCGCGCAGGCCCTGGAACGCCCGCCCCAGCTTGGAGCGGGTGATGTTGCCGTCCAGCAGCCAGAAGCCCAGCACGAAGACGAGCACCAGCGCCAGGTAGTCGGGGTTGCGGGTGAACACGAACGCGCCGGCCGCCGGCCGCGGCAGGGACACGCCGGCGGAGCCGCCGGACACCCACGGCAGGCGGAACACGGCCTGCTCCATGGCCACCGCGAAGCCGATGGTGGTGATCGCCAGGTACAGGCCGCGCAGGCGCAGGGCGGGCAGCCCGACCAGGAACGCGGCCGCCGCGCCCACCAGGGCCGCGACCACGACGCCGGCGAGCATGGGCAGGCCGGCGCGGCCGGTGAGGATGCCGCTGGCGTAGGCGCCCGCGCCGATCAGCGCGGCGTGGCCCAGCGAGATCTGCCCCGCGTAGCCCATCAGCACGTTGAGCGACAGCGCCATGGCGGCGTAGCAGGCGCCGAAGCCCAGCATCACGGCGCGGAAGTCGGTGAGCACGCCCAGGCGGCCGAGCAGCGGCGGCAGGATCGCGAACGCGGCCAGGACCAGCAGCGCGCCCGCCTTCCCGCGCGGGAG
>DATMKC010000045.1:0-2909 GCA_035553555.1 Egibacteraceae bacterium
CGGACGGGGTGGGGTTCGCGGTCGGGCTGGGCGAGGGGCTCGCCGTGCGTGTCGGCGTCGGCGATGGCGACGGCGACGGCGACTCCTCGACATAGGACACCGGCACGAGTGCGGCCGGTGCGGCTGCCGAGGCGAAGACGGCGGCGGCCAGCACCGCCCGGACGAGCGCGCCGATCCCCCACGCGTTCGCCGACCCGGCCTTCCTGGTGGTCCGACCCAGGCCTGGGCTCATCCTCATACCCCCCGATACGCGTGGGCGCCCGCCGCGCTTACGCGGCGAATTGCCCGGTTCCGTCAGGGCGCCAGCCGCGCGACCCCCGTGGCCACGGCCGCCTCGGCGACACGGGCTGCCACCGTGTGGCCGAGCCCCGGGTGGAACACCGACGGCACCACCGTGCCCGGCCCGATGTCCCCCGCCGGCACGGCCTCGGCGATCGCGTGGGCGGCGGCCAGCTTCATGGCCTCGTTGATCTCCGTGGCCTGCACGTCCAGCGCTCCCCGGAAGATGCCCGGGAAGCACAGCACGTTGTTGATCTGGTTGGGCAGGTCGCTGCGGCCCGTGGCGTACACGGCCGCCAGCCCCTCCACGTCCTCCGGCCCGACCTCCGGAACGGGGTTGGCCATCGCGAACACGATCGAGCCGGGTGCCATGTTGCGCACGTCGTCACGGGTGATGGCGCCCGGCTGCGACACGCCGATGAAGACGTCGGCGCCCAGCATCGCCTTGGCGATCGGACCGTCGAGACTGCGCGGGTTGGTGTGCTTGGCCAGCCACTGCTTCGGCGCGGTGAGGTTCTTGCGCGCCGAGCTGACGATGCCCACGCTGTCGGTCACCACGATGTCGCTGACGCCGGCGGACTGCAGCATCCGGGTGATCGCGACGCCCGCCGCCCCCGCGCCGGAGATCACCACCTTCAGGTCGGCCAGCGCCTTGTGCACCACCCGCACGGCGTTGAACAGGGCGGCCAGGGTCACCACGGCGGTGCCGTGCTGGTCGTCGTGGAACACCGGGATGTCCAGCCGCTGGCGCAGCTTGCCCTCGATCTCGAAGCAGCGCGGCGCCGAGATGTCCTCCAGGTTGATGCCGCCGAACCCGGGCGCCAGCGCGACGATCGCGTCGACGATCTTGTCCGGGTCCTTCTCGTCCAGGCAAATCGGGTAGGCGTCGACGTCGGCGAAGTCCTTGAAGAGCATCGCCTTGCCCTCCATGACCGGCAGCGCGGCCGCCGGCCCGATGTCGCCCAGGCCGAGCACGGCGGTGCCGTCGGTGACGACGGCGACGCTGTTGCGCTTGATCGTCAGGGAGTGGACCAGCGACGGGTCGGCGTGGATCGCCATGCAGACCTGCGCGACACCGGGCGTGTACACCAGCGCGAGATCGTTGCGGTCGTTGACCGCGACCTTGGTCGCCACGCTGATCTTGCCGCCAGCGTGCACGTCCATGACCGGGTCACCGGACCCGCCGCCCTGGTCCCCCCGTGCGACCGGGTCGCCCGGCGCCTCGCTCATCGCCTCGCCTTCCTGCTTGCCGCCTGCCGTCTCGCGGCGTCGGGGCCACGGGATATCCGACAAGCATGCGGTCTGCGCACGGCGCGGCGCAAGGCGGACGGACGGCCAGGGCGCGCCCGTCCGTCAGCTCACATCATCTCGACGTTGTTCGTGCCACCGCCGCCGCACAGCGCGGCCGAGCACTCCAGCAGCGGGTCAGGGTCCGCGGTCGGCTCCGCAGTCGGCTCCGCGGTCGGCTCCGCGGTCGGCTCGGCGGTCGGCTCGGACGTCGGCTCCTCGGAGCCGGGCAGCAGGCCGCCGTCCAGATCGTCGCCCGAGTCGTCCGTGCCGCCCGTGGGCAGGCCCAGGCCGCCCCTGGGCAAGCCCGGCACCGGAGCGGCCTTCGGGTGCGCGCGCACCGTGCCGCCCGCCAGCGTGAACGCCTGGTCGAACGCCGTGCCATCCGTGTGCTCGATGCGCACCGTGAGACGGCAGTCTCCGGAGCTCACCGGGAGCGTGAACTGCCCCGAGGCGTCCGGCTGCACGGTGTGCTCCACCCCGCAGCCGATGACCTTGATGGCGGCGATGCCCTCCGGGTTCGTCACCGCGCCGGCCACGCCCTCGGCGTCGGCGACCAGGGCCGCTTCGGCGCGCAGCACCTGGCCGGCCTCACGCGCCGCACTGCCGCACACGTCCGCGCTCACCGCGGGACCGCACACCAGCGAGCGCCGGCCGTCGCCGCGCAGCAGCCGGGCGACGGAGTCGTCGAGGCGGTCGGCCGCCACCGGCAGGATCGGCGCGTCGAAGCGCGCGGAGTACGCCGCGGCGGCGAAGCCCGCCGCCCAGGCGCCCCCGCCCTCGCCGTCCACCAGCACGAAGCGGCGCGTCTCCCCGCGCGCCGTGGCCACGGCCGCGGCGGTGGCGAAACGGGTGCCGCCGGAGACCCGCGCGATGGACACGCCCATGGCGGCCAGTTGGGCGGCGGCGGCGTCCGACACCGCCGCGCTGCCCCCCACCACGTGGACGGTCCGCACGCCCGCGCGCTCCAGGTAGGCGGCCGTGGCGTCCGGCACGGCGCCGGTGCCGGTCAGCAGCACCGGCCAGCCGCGCGAGGCGGACCAGCCGCCTGCGACCATCGCGTCGGTGAACATCGCCGAGCCGGCCTCGCCCTCGCGCGGCCAGGCACGCGCCAGGATCGCGGTGCCGGCCGTGGGCGCCTGATCCTCGGCGATGGCCACCGCCGTCTCGACGCGGGTGGCGCCCGACAGGCGCGTCACCGGCACGCCCAGGTCCGCGACGGCGCGCGCGACGTCCTCGCCCACCGCGGACTCGCCGCCGAGCACCAGGACGCGGGCAGGGCGCAGGCGGCGCAGCTCCGCGGCGGTGCGCGCGTCGAGGGCGTCCGGCGAGGTCAGCAGGAG
>DATMKC010000046.1:0-14121 GCA_035553555.1 Egibacteraceae bacterium
TGGCAGCTGCACGATGAGTGTGCCGGCGGGCAGCTATGTGCTGGTGCAGACGGGCGCGCCTGGCGGGTTGGAGGGGATCGAGCCGGTGCCGTTCACGTTCGCGTCGGGTGGTCAGGTGGCGGCGGTGACGGTGACGAACTATCCGCCGCAGGATGCGGTGGCACCAGAGCCCCAGCCTGGGCCGGTGTATTCGCCGCCGGTCGATACCGCGCCGCCGGTGGAATCGGTGACTGATTTCGAGCCGGTCCCGGTGGTGGAGGGGCCCGCGCCGCGCGTGAGTGTGCCGGAGCGTGTGGGCGGCACGGTGGTGCAGGTGATTCGCGCGCCTGGTGACGCGCTGCGCCTGCTGTCCCGTGACCCGAAGCAGGCCGTCGCATGGACCGCCGCGATCATGCTGCTCGCACTCGCCGTCATCGCCGTCCGACGCCGCCAACATGCGCTGGCGCTAATCGGAACTGACGCGTCGTAGTTGTCGGCAGCCGAGTCCTCTGCGGTATCACACGCCGGAAGAGCAGTCGCCCGGCCGGGCGCCCTCGGTCGCTGGGCAGCGATTGATCTGGAGCTTGATGATTCGGTGCAACATGATCTAGTGTGACACCGTACGCCGCAGCAGGGGGCTACGGCGCGGGGGATCAGTCTTGGGGCGACGTCGGAATCCTGCGCTGTGTCGAGCGTGGTCGCGATGTCGTGTGCGCTGGTCCTTCTCTCAAGGAAGGAGCGCAACAATGAAACTGAGAGGTATGGCATTTTTCCTGGTGGTCGCAATGGCGCTCGGCGTAGGCATCATGCCTGCGGCAGCCGACGAGCCTCGTGCTCCCGACGCCGGTGTCTTCCAGGGCACCGCGCAGGTGGGCAAGTCCGGGGATTGTGACAACGAGGGCGGTGCCCACAATGTGACCGGTGGTGGTATCGGCGCTCCCGTGGTGAACGGTCCGAAGAACGCTCAGTACTCGATCAACGCCCCGGACAGCGTCGTCTCCGTCAGTTACGGGGTTGGTTCCCTGCGCCTCTGCGGCTTCCTCACGGGCCCGCTGGGCATCAAGAAGGTGGTGGTCGACGACGCGAAGGCGACTTCGGAAAACGACCTCACCGTGCCGGTCGGGGCCTCCTGCGTCTCGACCAAGGGTTGGGGCGGCAAGGGCAAGGCCACCTTCAACTCAGTGCTTGGAGAGCCGGCGACCACCGTGATCTACATCTCCAATCTGGGGTGGAAAGCGACGGTCGGCGGCACCTTCCTCGTGACTGCCGACACTGGCGGCACGAGCAAGAAGAAGGCGGACCTGCTCGTCGCGGTCGTACAGGCGCTGAGCGAGGGCGCCGTCATCGGATGTCTCGAGAAGGTGCTCGCCATGCAAGACAAGAGTGGCCTCACGCCGGACCCGTTCACGGTCGTGGCGTCCTACGCGTTGCTGCCGGTTGAGAACCCGCAGGACAAGAAGCCGCCGAAGCAGGCTTAGCCACGTGAAGCCGTAGGCAAGTACCACAGGGGCCCTGACAAAACGTCGGGGCCCCTTCCTCATGCCCGCGTCGGCGACCGACACGCCAACCGTCCCGCGGCGCCCGTCGCATGACGCTGAGAAGCGGATATTTGGTTAAGCTCTTGATTTCCGGTTGCGCCACGGCTTAATGTGACACGGCGTGCAGCAGGGGGCTGCCGCGAACGGTGGGATCAGCGGGGGCCGACGGGGGGATCGTTGCAGTCGAACATGTCTCCTCCGTCGTGAACGCGCGATCCCTTTTCTCTACGAAAAGGAGCGCAACATGAAGCTCAGGGCATCCGCTCTGTTTCTGGCTGTGTCCATGATGCTGGGCCTGGCGGCCCTTCCGGCCGCCGCGGCTGTGGACTCCGATCTTGGCGTCTTCCAGGGCACCGCCCAGGTCGGCAAGTCCGGCACCTGCGACAACTCCGGCGGCGCGCATGACGTGACCGGTGGTGGAATCGGCCTTCCGGTGGTCAATGGCGCCAAGAGGGCTCAGTACTCCATCAACGCGCCGTCCAGCGTCGTGTCGCCCATCTACGGCATCGGTTCCTTGCGTCTGTGCGGCAAGCTGACCTCTCCGCTCGACATTGAATATGTCGAAGGCACGCCCGTCGGCGCGTCGTGCGCCTCCACGAAGGGCTATGACGGTCAGGGCAAGGCCACCTTCGATGGTCTCGTGAAGGACCGCGACGTCTACCTGAAGAATCTTGGGTGGGAGATCACCGTCGGCGGTACGTTCCTGGTCACGGCTGACGGCGGTGGCAGCAAGGGCGCCGACTCCCACAAGCTTGTCGCCGTCGTGCAGGCCCTGAGCGAGGGCGCGGTCGTGGGCTGTCTCGAGAAGACCCTGGCCGGCATGGACAAGTCCGGCCTGCAGCCCGACCCGTTCACCGTCGCTGCGGCCTACGTGCTGGTTCCCGTCCCGTAGGGATGCTCTCCATGGGAAGGGCTCCGGCAGCGCCGGAGCCCTTCCTGCCGCTTAGGCCTCCAACGCGGGCGGGCGCAGGTCCCACTCGCCGCCCTGGAGTACCAGGGGCGCGACCGGTTCGCCCCCTTCGAGGTGATCCCAGATCGCCGGCACGTCCGCCTCCGTGATCCCGCCGTAGAAGATGTCATCGGGATACACCGCGATCACGGGCCCGACCATGCAGGCCTCCAGGCAGCCGCCCGCGACGATCTTCACGTCGGTGTTGCGGCGCAGGCCCTGCTCGTCGCGCAGCGCCGCGAACACGTCGCCGCCGCCGCGCGCCGCGCAGCTCGGCCGGGCGTGCGCGGGGTCGCGCTGGTTGAGGCACACGAACACGAACTTCTTCGGCTTTGGCATGCGGCTAGCCTACGCAGCCGTGGACCTGGGACTGAAGGACAAAGTCGCGCTCGTCGCCGGGGGCAGCTCCGGCCTCGGCCTGGCGTTCGCCAAGGAGCTCGCCGCCGCCGGCGCCGGTGTCTCCATCGCGTCGCGATCCGCCGAACGCCTCGCCGACGCCGCCCGCGAGATCGGCGGCGACGTGCACACCGCCACCGTGGACGTGCGCGACCAGGCGGCGGTGCGGGCCTGGGTGGACGCCGCGGCCGAGTGCTTCGGCGCGGTGCACATCGTGTTCGCGAACGCGGGCGGGCCAACGCCCGGCCCGGCGACGGCGTTCGACGTCGCCGACTACCGCGAGGCCATCGAGGTCAACCTGCTCGGCTCCATCGCCCTGGTCCAGACCGCCCTGCCGCACCTGAAAGCGGCCGGATGGGGGCGCGTGCTGTTCGTCACCTCGCAGGGCGTGCGCCGTCCCATCCCGCACCTGGCGCTGTCCAACACGGCCCGCCCCGGCATCCTCGGCTACGCCCAGTCGCTGGTGCACGACCTCGCCGACAGCGGCATCACCGTGAACGTGCTCGCGCCCGGCCTGCACCGCACCGCCCGCCTGGAGCAGCTCGCCGGCGACGACGAGCAGGCGCTGGCCGCGATGGCGCAGTCCGTGCCGCTCGGCCGCATCGGCGCGCCGGAGGAGTTCGCGGCCGTGGCGGCGTTCCTGGCCAGCGAGCGCGCGTCCTACGTCACGGGCGCCGTCGTCCCGGTCGACGGCGGCTCGACGGGCCTGCTGCTGTAGTCAGTCCAGGCCGCGCGCCGCGGCCGCGGGCGGGCGCCAGCCCAGCACCGCCTCCACCGTCCGGACGGCGCGCACCGTCTGCAGCGTCTCGTGCACCCGCACCATGCGGGCGCCCAGCAGCACGGAGGCGGCCGCGCACGCCAGCGACGCCTCCACGCGCTCCTCGACCGGCAGCCCCAGCGTCTCGCCCAGGAAGTCCTTGTTCGACAGCGCCACCAGGACGGGAAAGCCGAGCGCCGCCAGCTCCGGCAGCCGGCGGGTGACCTCCAGCGACTGCTCGGTGGTCTTGCCGAAGTCGTGGCCCGGGTCCACCACGATCGACTCCCGCGGCACGCCGCGGCGCTGTGCCTCCCCCGCGAGCCGGCGGCACGTCTCCACCACGGCCGTGGTCACGTCCGGCCGGTAATCCGGCCGGAACGGCCGGGTGCGCACCGGACCGCCCGCGTGCATCACCACCAGGGCCGTGCCCGGCCGGGCCGCGACCACGTCGGCGACCTCCGGCTCCACCATGCCGCTGACGTCGTTGACCAGGTCCGCGCCGGCGTCCAGCGCCTCGGCCGCCACGGCCGCGCGGAACGTGTCGATGGACAGCGGCGCGTCGCTCCGCGCGCGGAACGCCTCCACGAACGGCACGATGCGCTCGCGCTCCTCGGCGGCGTCCACGAACGCGCCGGGCCCCGCCTTCACACCGCCCACGTCGATGATGTCCGCGCCCGCCTCGACCTGCGCCAGCGCGTGCTCGACCGCCTTGCCCAGCTCGTAGGTGCGGCCCCTGTCGTAGAACGAGTCGGGCGTGCGGTTCACGATCGCCATCACCAGCACGCGGCGCGACAGGTCCCATTTCCGCGCACCGAGGCGGAACCGAAGGGCTGGCAGGGGTACGGGGAGGGGCTCCATGCCCGCGGATCGTAGAGGCGCGCGGCGCGGCTGCGATACTGCCGGGCATGCTCGTCGCCGCGGTCACCACGCTGCTCGGCGCCGTCGTCGTGGCGGCGGCCCTGCTGCGCGACGAGCCGATGACCCCGCGCGGCGCCGCCGGCGCGCGGCCCGCCTGGCAGGGCCTGCCGGAGCCGGCCGACCTGGCGCGCACGTCGTTCCCACAGGCGCTGGCGGGCTACGACCCGGCCTCCGTCGACGTGCACTTCGAACGGATGCTGCGCGCGTACGAGGACCTGTGGGCCGTCGCCTCCCCGGAGCTGCGTGAGCGGGCGCGCATGCGCGCGGCCTCCCGCTCGGGCGCGCCGCCGGAGCAGGCGGAGACACACGCGCGAGACGACGATGTCACGGCCGTGGCCGTGCCGGAGCCGCCCGATCTGGGCGAGACCGACGCGGACGCGCTGGCCGCCGAGGCGGCGCTGGCGCGCGTCGAGACGGACGAGGACGGGGGAGGCCGGGCGTGAGCGACGGGGAGCCGCAGCCGAGCCGGCAGGGCGCGCAGGCGTCAGGCGCCGCGGACGGCCTGAGTCTGCCGCCGCCGCCCGCGCAGCGCCGCGGCGGCATCGTGCGCCGCAGCCTCGCCGTCGCCCGCGAGCACTGGTGGACCGCGGGCGCGGCCGCCGCCGTGCTGCTGATGCCGATGTCGTTCGTGAGCGCCTTCGTGGACCGTGCGTGGTTCGACAGCCGCTTCGTGGCCGATGCGATGCTCGACGGCGGCAGCGGGCCGCGCGGCAACCCGCTGCTGGGCTTCGTGGAAGCGGTGATCGTCACGCCGTGGTCGCTTGCGGCGGCGCTGCTGGTGGTGATCGGCCGGGTGGCCGCCGTGGAGGGCGCGGTGGCCGTCGCCCTGCGGCGGCTGCCGCAGGCAGTCGGCGCGATGTTCCTGGCCGCCGTGGTCGCGGCCCTGCCGCTGCTGCCCGCCGCGGCGCTGTTCGTGTTGAACGTGGACGAGGCCGTGGCCGTCATGGGGCCCGGCGGCACCGTGAATCCCGAGGAGTTCCCCGCCGGGATGGTGCTGGCGATGCTGCTGCTGGTGCTCGGCCTCGTGCCGACCGTGTTCCTGGGTCTCACCCTGGGGCTGGCCGTGCCGCTGGCGGTGGCCGACGGCCTCGGCCCGGTGGCGGCCTGCAAGGCGTCGTGGCGGCGCATGCCGGGGCAGCGGCTGCGGCTGCTCGGCGGCATGCTCGCGGTGGTGCTGCCGGCGCTCTTCGTCCTGTCGCTGCTCGCGCTGCCGCTCGGGCTGCTCGCGCTGTCGCTCGGACGCGAGGGCGGGTGGGTCGCCGCCGGCGTCGGCGACGGCATGCTCATGTCCGCGGTCACGGTGCTGCTCGTGTCGATCTACGCCGTGCTGCGCGCGGACACCGCGCCGGCCGAGCCGCTGCCGCCGGGAGACCCGGAGGCGCGCTGGGAGCCGGACCCGTCTTAGGTCAGGAACTCCAGGATCGCCGCGGCGATCGCGTCGGGCTGCTCCAGCGGCACCCAGTGGGCGGCGTTCGGGATCACCCGCACCATCGACACGGGGATCTCGCGGTGCAGCTCCTCGGTCATGGCGATGGGCGTGGAGCGGTCGTGGTCGCCCACCAGCAGCAGCGTCGGCTGGCCGATGTCGGTGCGGGCGATCACCGGCGCCTTCGCGATCGCGCGGCAGGACTTCGCGTAGCTCGCCGGGTCGTTGCGCACGAACACCTCGCGCAGCAGGCCGACCAGCTGCGGCAGCTTCGCCGCGTTGCGCGGGCTGAGCGCGCCGGGCAGCCAGTCGTCGACGAGCGCGTCCATGCCCTCCGCCTCCACCAGGTCGGCGCGCTGCTCGTAGGCGTCCTTGGTGGGCGGCTCGAAGTAGCTGATGCCGCCGACCAGCACCAGGTTGTCCACAAGCTCCGGGCGGCTGTGCGCGAGCTGCTGTGCGATCAGCGTGCCCATCGAGTGGCCCACCAGCGTGACCGGGGGCAGCTCCAGCGCCGCGATCAGCGCTTCGACGTCCTGCGCCCACCCCTTCACGGAGAACGTGCCGGCGCCGCCGCTGCGGCCGTGGCCGCGCAAATCCAGCGCCACGCAGTGGTGGTGCAACGACAGCGCGTCGATGACGCCGTGCCACACGTGCTGGGTGCCGCCCAGGCCGTGCACGAACACGATGGGCGGGCCCTCGCCCTTGCTGACATAACTGTGCCGGGCGCCGTGCAGTTCGATGAACATTCGCAGGTCTCCAGGTGGGGGTGCGCGCGACGCCGGAGGTGTCCGGGTGCTGCGCCGAATCAGGTCGTGCCGACAGGCTACCCGACCTGACCGGACCTGCCCGGCACCGCCATACTTCGCACCCGACCCGACCGCCCCGGAGGCCGCAGTGGCACGCATCGAGGAGCACGTCCGCATCCACGCGCCGGCCGCGCGCGTCTGGGGCGTGCTGACCGACTGGGAGGGGCAGGCGCGCTGGATGCGCGACGCCCGCAGCGTGCGGGTGCTCACGGAGCGGCGTGAGGGCAGGGGCGTGGTGCTGCGCTGCGCCACGGACCTGTTCGGGTTGGTCGTCGACGACGACATGGAGGTCACCGAGTGGGAGCACCAGCGCCTGATCGGGGTGCGCCACCTCGGCATGCTGATCCGCGGGGTCGGCGCGTTCGAGCTGGAGCCCCTGCCCGGCGGGGCGACGCGCTTCACATGGTGGGAGGAGGTCGAGGCGCCGTTCGGCGCGGTCGGCGACGCGCTGGCCGCCCTGATCGTCGTGCCGCACGTGTCGCGGGTGTTCCGTGGCAGCCTCGCGGCGCTGAAGGCCGTGTGCGAGGGGGAGGAGCCGGCCGCGTGAGCCGGGCCTAGAGGCGCACGGTCGTGGCCGAGCCGATCGCCGCGTAGCGCTCCGGCACGCAGGTCAGCACGATCACCTGGCTGTCGCGCGCCGCGACGTGGAACGCCGCAGCCATGCGCTCCAGGCGCTGCGGGTCCGACCAGCCCAGCGCGTCGTCCAGCAGCACCGGCACGCCGCCGTCGGCGGCGGTGATCGCCGCGACCGCCAGGCGCGCCAGCACCGCGAGCTGCTCGCGGGCGCCCGTGGAAAGCTGCTCGACGTCCAGCGTGGTGCCGTCCAGGGTGCGCCGCGCCACGCGCAGGTCGTCGTCCAGCTCCACGGCGAAGTCCTGGCCGAAGACGATGCGGCCGAGGCTTTCCAGCTTCTCCCGCAGCGGCGCCACGTAGGCGCGGCGCGCCGCCTCGCGGTGGCGCAGCAGCGTCTCGTACAGCAGCCGTGCGGCGGCGGCGCCCCGCTCGGCCTGGCGCCATGCGGTGCCGGCGCGCTCCAGGCGCGTCTCGGCCGCCGCGAGGCGGTCGTGCAAGCCCACTTCGCCGAGCGCGGACAGGCGGCCCCGCAGGGTGGTGAGCTCGTCCTCCCGCTCGCGCAGCTCGCGCCGCTGCTTCTCGGCCGCCTCGCGCGCGTTGTCGACCTCGGCCTGCAGGGTGGCCGGATCCTCGCCCTCCAGGCTCGCGCGGGCCGCCGCCGCGGCCTGCGCCGCCTCGGCCGCCTCGGCGGCGAGCGCGGCCGCGCGCTTGCCCAGGCCGGCGTCCGCCGCCGCACCCCGCGCGGCGGCCAGCGCCGCCTCGGCGGCCTCCCGGGCGGCCAGCGCCTGCTCGGCGCGCAGCGCCAGCCCGGTGTGCCGCTCGCGCAGCGCCGCCCGCCGCGCCGAGGTCTCCCGCAGCGCGGACTCGGCATGCTCCAGCGCGTCCTGGAGCTCGCCGACCCGGCGCTCGGCGTGCTCGCGGGCGCCCCGCGCCGCATCGACATCCGCGCCGGCGTCCGCGGCGGCCAGCCGCTCGCGCAGGCGCACCGCCTTGCCGTGCAGCTCGTCGGGGGACAGGTCGCGCAGGTTGTCGCGCAGCACCCGGTCGGCCTCCGCCAGCGCGCGCTCCGCGTCGTCGCGCCGGCGCAGCGCCCCACGCGCCTCGGCCAGGTCGGCGACGCCCGCGCGCGCGCAGGCCTCGCGCCAGGCGCGCTCCGCCTCCGCGAGGCGGTCCCGCAAGGCGCTCAGCCCCTGCCCGGGGGACAGCACGGCGTCGAGCCCGCCCACGCGCAGCCGCACCTCCTCGGTGACCGGCAGCTCGTGGCGCGCTCCGGCGGCGAGGTCCAGCGCCTGCCCGTCGAGCTCCACGGCGACGTCCTGGCGCGCCTCCAGCCGCAGCAGCGGGCCGGCGTCGGCAAGGCGCGCCTGCGCCTGCGCCAGCGCGAGCTGGGCGCGCTCGATCTCCGCCGCGGCTCCCTCGTCGACCCTGGCGTCCTCCAGCACCTCGCGCGCCTGCGCCGCCTGGGCGCGGGCCTGCTCCACGCGCGCCCAGCGCTCCTCCAGCAGCTCCAGGCTGAACGCCTCCTTGCTGCGCGCCTCGGCGTCGAGGGCGGCGCGGACCGCGTCGCGCGCCGCCGACAGCTCCGCGCGCAGCCCGGTGACCTGCTCCTGGAGGCGCTGCTCCTCCGCCGCCGCGGCCTCCAGGGCGGGGGCGGACGCGTCCTGCTCGCGCAGCGCTTCCTCGGCGGCCGCCGCGGTCGCCTCAGCCGCCTCGGTGAGCCGCGCGCGCTCGGCGATCTCCCGCGCGGCGCCCTGCGCCGCCGCCTCGGCGCGCTCGGCGCGCAGGGCCAGCCGCTCCACCTCGGCGGCGCGCTCGCGCACCGCCGTCCAGCGTCGCTCCAGATCCTCCAGCAGCAGCCGGCGGCGCTGCAGCTCCGGGCGCAGCGCCTCCAGCTCCCCGGCGATGCGCGCGGCGTCCTCCACGTCCCGCTCCAGGCCTGCCAGCGCCCGCCGCGCCTCCGCGGCCTCGGCCTCGGCGGCGTCCAGCTCGGCGCGCAGGCCCTTGAACCACGCGTTGTCCTGGCCGGTCGGCGTGAAGGAGCGCAGGTACTCCGCCTGCGCCCGGTCCAGCAGGGTGTGCTCGGCCTCGCCGCCGCGCGCGCCGGCCGCGGCGACGTCCAGCGCGGCGGCCAGCGCGCTCACCTCGGACAGGTCGGGCTGCTCCACCGCCTGGCCCTGGACCATGCGCAGCGCCCGCCACAGCGGCAGGTCGACCGTCTCGGCCAGGATCGCGCGCACGCGTTCGTGCGCCTCCCGCCCGGTGAACTGCTCCGGGCGGGGTTCGTGGACGGTGAGCGTGGTGAAGCGCTCGCGGTGGAAGCGCTTGGCGTAGGTGAACCGGTAGGGGCCGGCGGACAGCTCCGCCTCCACCTCCGTGCCGACGTCGGCGCCGACCGGCTTGGTGGCGCGCACGCCGGCCTTGCGGGAGTCGTCGTAGTGCTCCAGCAGCAGGTCCAGCGCCTCGGCGAGGCTGGACTTGCCCGCCTCGTTGGGCCCCTGCACCACCGTGACGCCACGCTCGGCGAAGGCGACCTCGCGCGCGGCGACGCCGCGGTAGTTCGCCAGGCGCAGCCGGTGGATCCTCACGCGGCGGCGCCCCGGTGCAGCCGGTACAGCAGGGCCAGCGCGTCCTGGGCCGCGTCGGCGCCGCCCTCGGCGGCGGCGCGCAGGTCCCCGACGGCGTCGGCGGCGAAGCCCGCCAGCTCCAGCTCCGCCAGGTCGTCCTCCTCCGGCAGCAGCGCCAGGTCGCTGTGGCGCTCCCACACGCGCAGGGACGCGAACAGCTCGCGGTGGCGGTCCAGCACGTCGTCAAGCAGCGCCATGTCGCGCAGCCCCAGCGAGCCCACCAGCCGCAGGCGCACGGCGCAGCGCTCCTTGTCGGGCTGCTCGGCCAGCCAGGTCGCCAGCACGCTGACGTCGTCGGCGTCGCGCAGGGCGAACGGTTCCGGCTGGGCGAAGCGCCACGTCGCCACGGGGTGCGCCTCGGCCCGGCAGTCGCGCGCGTCGACGTCCACGACCAGCACGTGGCCCGGTGCGACCTCGTCGAAGTCGGTGGGCTCCGGCGCGCCGGCGTAGCGCACGCGGCCGCCGGCGCCGAGCTCCGTGAGCGAGTGGCGGTCTCCCAGCGCCACGTAGTGCACGCGGCCGTCGGCCAGCGCCCGCTCCAGCGGCGCCAGGCCGATCACGGCGGGGTCGTCGGCGTCCGGGGACAGCACGTCCACGCAGCCGTGGCCGGCGACCACGCGCACCGTGCCGTCGGCGCGCAGGTCCTCGCAGGCGGCGGCGACCAGGTCGCGCAGCGGCCGCTTGGACGTCCACGGCGCGGTGACCAGCTCCACACCGGGCGCGACCGGCCACGCCCCCGCGCGGTCCAGCACGGTGACGTTCGCGGGCCTGGCGCGGGCGAACTCCGGGCTGGTGAACAGCGACCCGGCGTCCAGCGGGTCGTGGTTGCCGGGCAGCAGGTAGACGGGCAGGCCCAGGCCGCCCATCACGTCCAGGGCGCGCAGCAGCACCTGGCGGTCCAGGTGGTTGGACTCGAAGACGTCGCCGCACACCAGGACGAACGCGCAGCCCTCGCGCTGCGCGACGCGCCCGATCTCGCGCACCGCCTCCAGCCGCGCGGCGCCGAAGCGGGCCTGGGCCTCGTCGGTCAGGAACGCCCGCGTCATGCCGAGCTGCCAGTCGCCCGTGTGCAGGAAGCGCACCACGTGGATCCCTCCGTGTCCGTCGAATTACACCAGTGTAAGGAGGGGGTGCGACGGCGTCGCGTGAAAGTTCGGTCAGTCCTCCAGGACGCGCGCCGCCTCGGGGTCCAGCTCGCGCAGGAACACCGCGCAGCGGTCCGCCTCCTCGTGCTCGCCGATGGCCCAGGCCGCCCGCCCCAGCGCGTGCACGCTGCGCAGGAAGCCGCGGTTGGCCTCGTGCGACCACGGCACCGGGCCGCTGCCGCGCCAGCCCGCGCGGCGCACCTTGTCCAGGCCGCGGTGGTAGCCGGTGCGGGCGAACGCGTACGCCGCCACGGGGTCGCCGGCGTGCAGGGCGCGCTCGGCCAGGATCGCCCAGGCCTCCAGGAAGGTGGGGTAGCTGGCCGCGACCTCCCGCACGGCGATGTCCGGCACGTCGCCGCCGAGGGCCTGCGCGAGCGCGTGCCGCGCCTCCTGCGGCTCCTCCGGCAGCAGCGTCGGCTCCGGGGCGTCCTCCCCGGCGATGCGCAGGCTCATGCCGTGCTCCCCGGGACGACCATGTCGAACCAGCGGTGCGCGGCGCGGCTGGTGTCCGACGCGGCGTGGACGTGCTTGGCCTCCGTCCACTCGTGCAGGCCGAGCAGTCCGTGCTCCCGCCCGATCCCGGACTGGCCGTAGCCCCCGAACGGGTAGTGCGGGTTGAGCAGGTGCCACTCGTTGACCCAGACGGTGCCGGCGCGCAGCCGGCCGGCCAGCGCCGTGGCGCGCGCCGGCGAGCCCCACACACCGGCGGCCAGGCCGTACGCCGTGCCGTTGGCGATCGCCACCGCCTCGTCCTCGTCGCGGTAGCGCAGCACGCTCAGCACCGGGCCGAAGATCTCCTCCTGGGCGATGGTCATGTCGGCGCGCACGTCGGTGAACACGGTCGGCTCCACGAAGAAGCCTTGCGCCAGCTCGCCGTCGGTCAGGCGGCTGCCGCCCAGGGCCAGCGTCGCGCCCTCCTTGCCGCCGATGTCGATGTAGTGCAGCACCGTGTCGAGCTGCTTCTGGCTGACCAGCGGGCCGAGCTGGTTGGAGGGGTCGGCCGTGGGTCCGACGCGGATCGCGCTGGCGCGCTCGAGCAGGCGCCCCACGAACTCGTCGTGCAGCGCGTCGGGCAGCAGCAGCCTGCTGCCGGCTGTGCACGCCTGGCCCGAGTGCAGGAACACCGCGTACAGCGCGCCGTCCACCGCCAGGTCCAGGTCGGCGTCGTCCAGCACGATCTGCGCGCTCTTGCCGCCCAGCTCCAGGGTGACCTTCTTCAGCGTGGGCGAGGCCATGCGCATGATCTCCCGGCCGACGTTGGTGGAGCCGGTGAAGGCCACCTTGTCGACGTCCGGGTTGCTGGCCAGCTCCTCGCCGGTGCCCGGGCCCGGGCCGGGGATCACGTTGACCACGCCGTCCGGCACCCCGGCCTCGCGCAGGATCTCCGCCAGCCGCACCGCCGTGCACGGCGTCTCCTCCGCGGGCTTGAGCACCACCGTGTTGCCGGCGGCCAGCGCCGGGGCGAGCTTCCATGCCGCCATCTGCAGCGGGAAGTTCCACGGCACGATCGCGCTGCACACGCCGACCGGGTCGCGCCGCAGCGTGTTGGCCGACCCGAACGGCGAGGGCGGCAGCGTCTCCGGCTCGTCGAGCGTGGCGGCCATGTCGGCGCACGCGGAGAACCACTGGATCGCCCCGCCCACGTCGGCGGCCATGGCCTTGACCAGCGTGGAGCCCGAGTCGCGCCGCTCCAGCTCTGCGAGCTCACCGGCCTGCGCGGCGATGAGGTCGGCGGCGGCGCGCAGCACGGCGCCGCGCTCGGCGCCGGTCCTGCCCGACCAGCGCCCGTCGTCGAAGGCGGCGCGCGCGGCGGCGATGGCGGCCTGCGCGTCCTCGCGCCCCGCGCGCGCCACCGTGCCGAGCGACTCGCCGGTGGACGGGTCCAGCGTCTGGAACGTCTCGCCCGACGCGGCGTCGCGGAACTCGCCGTCGATGAACAGCCGGTAGTCGGCCATGGGGCCTCTCCCTTGCGCGTGTGCGACTGGTCTTACTTCATGACTTCGAACGAGTTGCGGCAATCCTCGCAGAAGCGCAGTGCCCGGCACGGGGTCGGGCCGAACGCCGACTCCTGGTCGGTCCGCGCGCTGTCGCAGTGCGGGCAGCCGGCGTCCATGGAGACGCCGAAGGCCTTCAGCGCCGTGCGGCCTTCGGCGCTGATGCGCGCCGGGGACCACACGGGTGCGGTGACCCAGCGCACGCGCGCGTCGGCCACGCCCGGCATGGCGCGCAGCGCCGCTTCGACTTCGTCGCGGATCACCTGCGTGGCCGGGCAGCCGGTGAACGTGGGCACCAGGTCCACCTCCACGGCGGCGCCCTCCACGCGCACCGCGGCGACGATGCCCAGGTCCAGCACGCTCAGCGCGGGCAGCTCGGGGTCGGGCACGCCGGCCAGCGCGGCGCGCACGGCATCCGGCGTGGGGGCGCTCACCACGCCGCTCCCGGGTGCGCCCGGTGCAGGCCGGTGAGCTCCTCCCACAGCGGCGCGAACTCGGGCGTGCGCGCGGTGCGATCACCCGGCTCGGCGTCCAGCAGGCCGCCCAGCTCGCCGAGGCCCCAGCCGTCCAGGTCGGCGCGGCGCCGCGCGCGCCACGCCGCCAGCACGGCCGCCGACGCACAGGGCAGCGTGCCGTCGGCGACGAGGGTGTCCTCGCCGACGCTGGGCGCGAACAGGCCCGGCGCCTCAGGCAGCGCGCGCTCCAGCGCGGCGCGCAGGCGGGCGACGGCCTCCCCGCCGGCGGCGGCCAGCCGCCCCACCCACTCCTCGGCGTGGCGCACGTGCCAGGCCTGCTCGCGCAGCGGCGCGGCGGCGGCGCCGGCCAGTTCCGGCCAGCCGGACGCGGCCAGCCACTCCAGGCGCGCGGTCTCGGCGGTGTCGGCCAGCCAGTGCCGCGCCACCGTGTACGCCCAGTCGCCGTTGGGCCGCTCCACCAGCGCGCAGCTGCGGTAGTCCTCCGGCGCGCGGCCCAGCGCCAGGATGTCGGGGTCGCGGCCGTCGGCGTCGGCGGCCAGG
>DATMKC010000047.1:0-5294 GCA_035553555.1 Egibacteraceae bacterium
AGCACGTCCTGCGCGCGGCGCGCGGCCTCACCGCCGGCGAGGTCGGCGGGCGCTGGGTGGTCGAGCCGTCGCGCGGCGACGCCATCCGCCTGGCGCTGGAGGCAGCCGAGCCCGGCGACGTCGTCGTGGTCGCGGGCAAGGGCCACGAGGCCACGCAGGAGTTCGCCGACCGCACCGTCGCCTTCGACGACCGGCTGGTCGCCGAGGCCATCCTGCGCGAGCTGTCCGGCGAGCCCGGCCAGCCGCGTGAAGGAGCCGGCTCGTGATCCCCCTGACGCTCGAGCAGCTCGCCGAGGTGGTCGGCGGACGGCTCCAGGACGGCGCCGACGCGGCGCGCGTGGTCGGCGACGTGGTGATCGACTCGCGCCGCGCCACCGCCGGCGCGCTGTTCGTCGCGCTGCCGGGCGAGCACGCCGACGGCCACGACTACGTCGCCGACGCGGTCGCGCGCGGCGCGGCCGGCTACCTGGCCGACGAGCGGCGCGCCCCGCTCCCCGAGCCCGGGGCGGTGCTCGTCGACGACCCCGGCGACGCCCTGCTGGGGCTGGGCGCGTGGGTACGCGACCAGGTCGACCCGCGCGTCGTCGCCGTCACCGGCTCCAACGGCAAGACCACCACCAAGGACCTGATCGCGGCGGCCGTCGGGGCGGGGCTGCGCACCGTCGCCAACGAGGGCTCCTACAACAACGAGCTGGGCGTGCCGCTGACGTGCTGCAAGCTGGACGAGGACAGCCAGGTGCTGGTGACCGAGATCGGCGCGCGGGGCATCGGCCACATCGCGTCGCTGACGCCGCTGGTGCGCCCCGACGTCGCCGTGGTCACCACGGTCGCCGGCGCGCACCTGGAGCTGTTCAAGGACCTCGACACCGTGGCGCGCGCCAAGGGCGAGCTGGTGGAGTCGCTGGGCCCCGACGGCGTCGCGGTGCTCAACGCCGACGACGCCAGGGTCGCGGCCATGCGCGACCGCGCGATGGGGCGCGTGGTGACCTACGGCGTGTCCGCCGACGCCGACTGGCGCGCCGGGGACCTGCGGGCCGACGAGCTCGCGCGCTTCTCCTTCACGGCGCGCGGCGTGCGCGTGCGCTGCCCGCTGCCGGGCGAGCACAACGTCGGCAACGCGCTGGCCGCGCTGGCCGTGGCCGACGTGCTCGGCGTGGCGCCGGAGACGGCCGCCGCCGGCATCGGGGCGGCGCGCGTGTCGCGATGGCGCATGGAGGTGCGCCGCACGCCGTCGGGCGCCGTCATCCTCAACGACGCCTACAACGCCAACCCCGCCTCCATGGAGGCCGCCCTGAAGACGCTGGCGTCCATGCGCGTGGCCGGGCGCCGCTGGGCGGTGCTGGGGCGCATGGCCGAGCTCGGCGACGGCGAGCGGGAGGCGCACGACCGCATCGGCCGGCTGTGCATCCGGCTTGGCGTGGACGGCCTGGTGGTCGTCGGCGCGCAGGCGCGCGCCATCCGCGACGCCGCCGACCTCGAGGGCTTCTACGGGCAGGGCGACCTGTTCCTGGTGGACGCGCCCGCCGAGGCCGCAGAGCTGCTGCGCGACCGGCTCGCCGAGGGCGACGCGGTGCTGGTGAAGGCCAGCCGCTCGGCCGGCCTGGAACGCGTCGCGGACCTGCTCGCGCCGCAAGGGGAGGACGCCCCGTGAGGGCCATCCTGGTGGCCGCGAGCGTGGCGCTGCTGGTGTCCCTGGTGGGCACCCCGTTGGTGATCCGCTTCTTCCGCCGCCGCGGGTACGGGCAGCTCATCCGCGACGACGGGCCGCAGGCGCACCTGGCCAAGCGCGGCACCCCCACCATGGGCGGCACCGCGATCATCATCGCCGCGCTGGTCGGCTACTTCACCGCCACCCTGATCTTCGGCCCGGAACGCTCCGCCGGCGGGCTGCTGGCGATGGGCGTGTTCACCGGCATGGGCGTCGTCGGCTTCCTGGACGACTACATCAAGCTGCGGCGCAACCGCAGCCTGGGGCTGACCAAGACCGCCAAGTTCACCGGGCAGGCGCTCATCGCGGTGGTGTTCGCCATCGGCGCCCAGTACGTCGCGGAGACCTCCACGCACCTGTCGTTCATCGGCGCGACGGAGCTGGACTTCGGGATGTTCTTCGTCCTGTTCTGCTTCCTGATCCTGTCGGCCACGTCCAACGGCGTGAACCTCACCGACGGGCTGGACGGCCTCGCCGCCGGGACCAGCAGCCTGGTGTTCGGCGCCTACACCGTGATCGCGTTCTGGATCTTCCGCCACGAGGCGGACTACTCCTTCGAGGCGTACCTGCACGCCGACGCGCTCGCCATCGCCGCAGCCGCGGCGATGGGCGCCACGCTGGGCTTCCTGTGGTGGAACGCGCCCCCGGCCAAGATCTTCATGGGCGACACCGGCTCGCTGGCCATCGGCGGCCTGCTCGCCGCCCTGGCCGTGCTCACCGAGACGGAGCTGCTGCTGGTCATCCTGGGCGGGCTGTACGTGGTGGAGACCTCCAGCGTGATCATCCAGGTCGCGAGCTTCCGCCTGTTCGGCAGGCGCGTGTTCAAGATGGCGCCGCTGCACCACCACTTCGAGCTGGCGGGCTGGCAGGAGACCACGGTGATCGTGCGCTTCTGGATCATCGCGGGACTGTCCGTCGCGTTCGCCCTCGGCCTGTTCTACGCCGACTTCCTCGCTCGCGGGGGCGTCGGATGACGCCCCGCTGCGCTCGTCAGGGGGCCGACTTCCCATTCACGCCCGTTGGTCGTGGAGGCATCGAGTGACGCTGCCCCGGTCGGCGGTGGTCGTCGGCATCGGTGCGTCGGGCGTCGCGGCCGCAAGGGCGCTCGCCTCACGTGGCGTGCACACCGTCGCCTGCGACGACCGGGGCGGCACGGACCTTGAGCGGCGCGCCGCCGAGCTCGTCGCCGCAGGAGTGGCGTTCGTGGCCCCGGGGCCCCAGGGGTCGGACCATTCGCTGTTGCAGTCCTATGCCGGGCGGGCGGAGCTCTTCGTCGCGAGCCCTGGTGTGCCGCAGTCGCATCCCCTTCTCGCGGCGGCGCTCGATCGTGGCGTGCCGGTCTGGAGCGAGCCGGAGCTGGCGTGGCGGCTGTCCGAGGGCCGCACGCGCGTGGTCGCCGTCACCGGGACCAACGGCAAGACCACCACCACCGAGCTCGTCGCCGAGTGCCTCGGCGTCCCCGCCGTCGGCAACATCGGCACGCCCATGGTCCAGGTCCTGGCCGCGCCGGACCCCCCGCCGCTGGTGGTCGCGGAGCTGTCCAGCTTCCAGCTTCGCTTCGCCGACACGCTGCGCCCCGACGTCGCGGTGCTGCTGAACGTCGCGCCCGACCACCTCGACTGGCACGGGACGGTGGACGCCTACCGGGCGGCGAAGGCCCGCATCTGGGCGGCGCAGCAGGCAGGGGACCGGGTCGTCGCCGGCGCGGACGACGACGGCGCGCGCGCCACCGTGGAGGCGCACCCGCCGCCCGGCCGCCTCGCGTGGTTCCGCTCCGGCGCCCCCGCCGACGGGGAGGTCGGCGTCGCGGACGGCTGGATCACCCAGCGGCTGCGCGCCGGCGCGCCCGAGCGCGTCGCCGAGGTGGCGCGCATGGCGCTGCGCGGCCCGCACAACGTGGCCAACGCCTGCGCCGCCGTCGCCGCCGCGCTTTTGGCCGGCGGCGACCCCGAGCGCATCGCCGCCACCGTCGCCGCGTTCCATCCCGGGCCCCACCGCATGGAGCCGGTCGCGTCCGCCGGCGGGGTGGACTGGGTCAACGACTCCAAGGCCACCAACCCGCACGCGGCCGCCGCCGCCCTGTCCGCCTACCCGTCCGTCGTCTGGATCGCGGGCGGGCTGACCAAGGGCCTGCGCTTCGACGAGCTGCGGCCGCTGCTGCCCGGACGGGTCCGGGTGGCGCTCACGATCGGCTCCGGCGGGCCGGAGATCGCCGCGCTCGTCCGCGGTTGCGGGGTGGAAGCGATCGAAGCGGGCACCCTGGACGAGGCCGTGGCCCGGGCCGCCGGCCTGGCGCGCCCCGGCGACACGGTGCTGCTGTCGCCGGCGTGCGCGTCCATGGACCAGTTCCGCGACTACGCCGAGCGGGGGCAGCGGTTCCGCGAACTGGCCGCGGCGGCGGCGAGCGTGAGCGAGGAGGTGGAGCGGTGAGTACGACCAGGCGTCCCGCGCCGCGGCGCCGCCCGCCCGCGTCCGCCGTGCTGGCCGCCCGCTGGCGCCTGCTCACCGCGGCCGGGCGCACGTCGCCCGAGGCGCTGCTGCTGGCCGGCACCGTCCTGGTCCTGACCGTGCTGGGACTGGTGATGACGTTCAGCGCCTCCTTCGTGGCGTCCGCCGCGGAGACCGGCGGCGCGTTCGACATCTTCCGCCGCCAGCTGCTGTGGTGCCTGCTCGGCGCGCCGCTGCTGTTCGGCGCGGCGCGCACCGACTACCGCGTGTGGCGGCCGCTGGCCGCGCCGCTGCTCGCCGTGTCGCTGCTGGCCGCGGCGCTCGTGCTGATCCCCGGCGTCGGCGTGATGGTCAACGGCGCGCGCCGCTGGATCGACCTGGGGCCCATGCGCTTCCAGCCCACCGAGCTGCTGAAGCTGTCCGTGCCGCTGTACCTCGCGCACGTGCTGGCCGCGCGCTGGCCGCGCCTGCGCGACGGCGACCTGCGCGCCCTGGTGCTGCCCGCGCTGCCGCTGCTCGCGGTGACCGGCCTGCTGGTGATGCTGGAGCCGGACCTGGAGACCGCCGCGCTGATCGTCGTCATCGGCGCCATCCCGATGTACCTCGCGGGCCTGCCCGGCCGCCTCATGGCCGCCGGCCTCGGCGCGGGCGCCGTGCTCGGCACCGCCGGCATCCTCATGGAGGACTTCCGGCGGCAGCGCTTCGCCGCGTGGCTCAACCCGATGGGCCACGCGGACACGTTCGGCTTCCAGTCCGTGCAGGGCTTCATCGCGCTGGGCAACGGCGGCTGGGCGGGCGTGGGCCTGGGCCAGGGCCGCGGCAAGTGGCTGTACATCCCCAACGCCCACACCGACTTCATCTTCGCGATCATCAGCGAGGAGCTCGGCCTGCTCGGCGCCCTGTTCGTGCTCACGCTGTTCCTGGCGCTGGCCGTGGCCGGCGTGCGCACCGCCCGGCTGGCCGCCGACCCGTTCGGGCGCCTGCTCGCCGGCGCGATCACCGGCTGGCTGGTGCTGCAGGCCGGCATGAACATGGGCTCGGTGGTGGGCCTGCTGCCCGTGACCGGCGTCACGCTGCCGATGGTGAGCTTCGGCGGCTCCTCGCTGGTATTCACCATGCTGGGCCTCGGCATCCTGAT
>DATMKC010000048.1:0-2555 GCA_035553555.1 Egibacteraceae bacterium
CAACGAGATCAAGCAGCTGGTCAACCAGCAGCGCACCGACCGCGAGGACTACGTCACCCGAGCGGGCCGCTACCTGCAGCAGGAGCTCGAGGCCGTCGGCATCCAGGCCGAGATCTCAGGCCGCGCCAAGCACTTCTACTCCATCTACGTGAAGATGACCAAGAAGGGGCGCGAGTTCAACGAGATCTACGACCTCACCGCCATGCGCGTGCTCGTGGACTCGGTCAAGGACTGCTACGGCGCCATCGGGATCATCCACTCGCTGTGGAAGCCGCTGCCGGGCCGCTTCAAGGACTTCGTGGCGATGCCCAAGTTCAACATGTACCAGGCGCTCCACACCACGGTCATCGGGCCGGAGGGTCGCCCGCTGGAGATCCAGATCCGCACGCGCGAGATGCACGCCACGGCCGAGTACGGGGTCGCCGCGCACTGGATCTACAAGGGCGACGGCTACACCAAGGGCACCGGCTCCGCGCCCAAGGCGGTCGAGCAGAAGGTCGAGTGGCTTCGCCACCTGCTCGACTGGCAGGAGGACCTCACCGATCCGCAGGAGTTCGCCGAGAATCTCAAGGCCGACCTCTTCGAGGACGAGGTCTTCGTGTTCACGCCCAAGGGCGAGGTCAAGTCGCTGTCGGCCGGCGCCACCCCGCTGGACTTCGCGTACTCGGTCCACACCGACGTCGGGCACCGCTGCGTGGGCGCCAAGGTCAACGGCAAGATCGTGCCGCTCCACTACGAGCTCGAGTCCGGCGACATCGTCGAGGTGCTCACCTCCAAGAAGGAGCGGGGGCCGTCGCGCGACTGGCTCAGCCTCGTCAAGACGCCACGCGCCCAGTCCAAGATCCGGGCCTGGTTCAAGCGCGAGCGCCGCGAGGACTCCGAGCGCACCGGTCGCGACATCCTCCAGGAGAACCTCAAGCGCCAGGGCCTGCCGGCACAGAAGATCGTCGGGTCGCCGCTGCTCGCCGACGTCATCCGCGAGATGGGCTTCAAGAAGGGCGAGGACTTCTACGTGGCGCTGGGCGCGGCCAAGGTCTCGGCCAAGGTCGTCGTCAACAAGGTCATGCAGCGGCTCAAGCAGGGCGAGTCCGCCGTGGAGCCCACCGGCGCCGACGAGCTGCTCCAGCGCAAGGAGCCCGGCGCGCGCAAGACCAAGGCCTCCTCCGCCTACGGCATCAAGGTCCAGGGCATCGACGACGTGATGCTGCGCCTGGCCAAGTGCTGCCGGCCGGTGCCCGGCGACGAGATCGTGGGCTACATCTCGCTCGGCAAGGGCATCACCATCCACCGCGAGGACTGCCCCAACGCCCAGGCGCTCATGAAGAACCCCGAGCGGTTCACGCCCGTGTACTGGGAGGGCGACACCGCGGCCGCCTTCCGCGTCGAGCTCCAGGTCGACGGATGGGACCGCACCGGGCTGCTCGAGGACCTGTCGCGCACCTTCGCGGAGACCGGCATCAACATCCTCGAGGCGCGCTGCACGGTCATGCACCCCATGGTCAAGAACCGCTTCGTGGTGGAGGTGGGGGACACCGCCTCGCTCAAGAACTGCGTGCAGCGGCTGCGCAACATCGAGAGCGTCTTCGACGCCTACCGCGTCACGCCCGGCGTCTGAGCGTCACCGCGGGCGATGTCACACGAGGACGTCGAGATCGTGCGCCGTGCGACTGGAGCGTTCAATCGCGGTGACTTTGGCCTGGTGGCTGAGCTCTGCGACGACGATCTCGAGTTCGTGTCCGTGATGACGGCGGTTCAGGAGACCACGTACCGAGGGCGTGACACTTGGGAGCGCTACGCCGCGGACATGCGCGAAACGTGGGCGGAGTGGAGGTTGGAGGACCTCCGCCTTCTCGATGCCGGCGATCACACCGTCACGGTGCTCATGCGCCTGGTCGGCGCCGGGAAGCGAAGCGGCGTCCCGGTGGACCGCGAGATCGGCGTGGTGTACCGCCTCCGGGACGGAAGGCTCTGGAGGGTCCGTTCGTACCCCGACGCCAGGCTCGCCCTCGAAGCCGCCGGGCTGTCGGAACAGCGCGCTCGAGGGAGCTAGCTGACCACGGCCAGCGAGCGCGGGGCCACCCCGTAGGTGACCTGCTCGAACTCGCCGATGTAGTCGCCGTCGACCTGCACCGGGAAGGTGCCGGCGAGGCTGGTCACGCGGGCGTGGCTGACGCCCGTGAATCCCTCGATCTGGCGGTGGCGCTGCACGCGCTGGGCGCTGGAGGAGAACAGTCGCGGGACGACGGTCGGCATCTCCAGCACGGTGGCGCGCTTGAGCACGGTCAGCGAGATCGAGCCGGTCTCCAGGCCGGCGTCCTCGCACACGCGGAGCGGGCGGCGGCCGTAGAAGGTGAACGGGTCGGAGTTCTGCACGATCACCGTGACCCCCTCGACCGTGCCGGCGTCGGTCTCCAACCGGACGCGCGGCGGGCGCACGAGGTACTTGCGCGTGAACGTGGTGACCGCGCTCGACCTCTCCCGCCTGGATGCGCTGCTCGGCCATCCGTGAGTTCTAGCGCAGCAGCGAGGTGGGAGGCTTCGGCGCGCGGGCGCGT
>DATMKC010000049.1:0-3674 GCA_035553555.1 Egibacteraceae bacterium
TGGCCACGCCCACCCCGGCCACCACGGCGGCGCGCGGCGGCGCGGCGCGGCGCGTCAGGGCGAACGCGGCCTCCACCGCCAGCGCCGCCGCCAGGTAGGGCACGAAGCGTGGCTCGGGCAGGTGCCAGACCTGCGTGGTGAGCAGGGCCAGGCCCACGCGGATCAGCACGAACCGCGCCATGCCGAGCATCGCCCCGCCGGGGCCGAGCGCGGCGCGCGCGGCGCACAGGGCGAACGCGCCGGCCACGCCCACCAGCAGCGGGTGGAACGCCTGGCGCCACTGCGGCACGCCCATGTCGAACTCGAGCTGCCAGGCGGACAGGCCGACCAGGGTGGCCCCGGTGAACAGGCTCACCAGCAGGTAGCGCGGGACCTTGCGGCCGGCGCCCGGGCCGGCCTCCGCCAGCAGCAGCCAGCCCGCCATGGGGCTGAACGCCGCCGCCGAGATCATCGACAGGTGCGGCGGGCTCCACATGCTGACGTCCAGGCCGTAGGCCCAATGCCACAACTCGTCCACGCCGAAGCCGACGCCGGCCACGACCCCGGTGGCCAGCAGCGCCCCGGCGCCGTAGGGCACGCGCACGCGGCCGATGCCCCAGCCGGCGCCCGCGCGGTCGCGCGTGGCCGCGACCGTGGCCGCGAGCCCCGCCAGCCCCAGCAGGCCGATGCCGATCAGCAGGCACAAGTGCGGCGGGCTGAACAGGAACTCGTCACGGCCCACGGCGATGTGCCAGCCGACGTCCCAGAAGAACCCGCCGACGGCGTACACGCAGCCGGCGATCAGGACCAGGATCGGCCCGGCGCTCCAGCGCGGCAGGCCGAGCACCGCGGCCGCCCCCTGCATGTACGCGCGCAGCGGATGGCGCGCCGCGGAGGACGTGCCCCGAAGGGCCAACAGCGCGCCGATGCCGAGCAGGGCCCCGCCGGTCAGCAGCACGTACAGCCAGTCCGAGCCGAACGACAGCAGGGTCGCGGCGGTTCCGGGGGCCGTGTGAGCGAATGGCATGCGTTGCTCCGTGCGGTGTTCGTGGGATGCTGCGGCACTCCGGCCGGTCGGCGACGGTTGCATGTAATCATGTCACATTCATAGGTGCGATATGCGTTGGCCTACCATTGCGCGGTGGACCTGCGGATCGACGAACTGGCGTTGCGCACGGGAGTGAGCTCTCGCAACATCCGCGCGTACCAGCAGCGCGGGCTGCTGCCCCCGCCGAGGCTGCGCGGCCGCACCGGGTTCTACAGCGAGGAGCACCTGCGTCGCCTGGTGCTCATCCGCGACCTGCAGCAGCGCGGCTTCTCCCTCGCCGCGATCCAGGAAACCCTGGAAGCGTGGAGCAAGGGCGGTGACATCAGCGATCTGCTTGGATTCCACGAGATGCTGCGCCAGGGGTGGGGCGAGGAGCCCCGCGTCGAGCTGACCCGCGAGCAGGTGGTGGAACTGTTTCCCGAGGCCGCGCAGCGCGAGGAGCTGGTGCGCCGCGCGGTCGAGCGCGGCCTGCTCGAACCCTCCGAAGGCGGGTATCGCGCGCCGCAGGTGCTGATCCAGGCCGGCGCGGACTTGGTGCGCGCCGGCATCCCGGTGGAGGAGATCTTCGACCTGGTGGAGACGATCCGGGCGAGTGCGGCCGAGATCGCCGGCCGCTTCATCGAGCTCGTTGCCGAACGGCTCATCGAGGCCATCACCTCAGGCCTCGCCAGCGCCGAGGAGATCCACGAGGTGACCCAGAGCGTGCTCGGGCTCCACGCCGTCGCGATCGACGTGGTGCGGCCGTTCCTGGCGGCCGAACTCGCTGCGGCGACGGAGGCAGCCCTGGAACGCTTCCGCCAGCGCGGCCAACCCGTAGCGGAGGCGGGTGCTCAGGGACAGGCTTCGCGCGGCTTACACAGCCGCCGGTGACTCCGCGCCGGCCAGCCGCACCACCGGCATGACGACACCATCGCCCAGCCGCTCGAATTCGATCCGGAGAGGGCTGCCGATGTCCGGCACCGACGGCTCGCCCTGGACCGCGCGGCATACCAGGCGCACGCCAGGGGCCTCCGACAACTCCACGAGGCAGATCACGAGTGGCACGGCGTCTTTCCATTCGTCCGCGAACGCGCGCTGCACCACGGTGAAGGAGAACAGCGAACCGTCCGGCGAGACCTCGGCCCACTCCAGCTCGCCCAAGCAGTCCGGGCAGCGGTGCACGGGGTACCAGACGAAGCGAACGCAGGACCCGCACCGCGGCAGAACGAGCACGCCGCGATCCAGGCCCTCCCAGTACGGCCGCATGGCCGGTTCGGTCGTGTCCGGCAGGTAGGGCCACAACATGGTGCTCATCGGTTCTCTCCGCGCGAGACGTGAGCCGCTCCCAGCAGCCGGTCCACAATCAGGTCGGCGTACAGTTCCGCGACCTCGTCGATACCCAGATTCTTGCGGGGCGTGAACCAGCGGAAGACGGAATTGAGCATGTCCAGGGCCGCGCGCACCACGATGGCGGGCTCGGGCACGTCGAACTCCCCGGCGGCCACCCCCATCTCCACGTACTCGACGAGGTCGGCGGTGTAGGCGCGCTGCCAATCCCGGACTTCCTCGAAGCGCTCCGGCGACAGCTGGCTCAGCTCTCGGGCGGCGACCTGTTGCGCCAACCGATTCTCCCAGAAGTAGCGGACGTGGCTCCCCATCAGTGTCTTCAGCGTCTCCGCCCGGCTCCCGCCGGTCTCATGGGAGGCCAGCACGGCCCCGTGCACGGCAATGAAATCCCTGGTCGCCTGCTGGCAGATGCGGAAGAGAATGTCTTCTTTGGAAGGAAAGTAGTAGTACAGCGAGGAGGACATGATGCCGACGCTCTCGGCGATCGCGCGGATCCCGACGGCGGCGTAGCTGTACTCGGCGAAGAGCTGCGTGGCCGCCGCGACGATCGTCTCCTCGCGGCTCATCTCCCCGGCCTTGCTCGCTGTCACTTCCATATCGCCACTCCCCCGGGCACCCAGAGCTGCAGACCGGCGGCCCGCGCGGCGGTCCACGCGTCGCGGAGCATACCCGTCGACCCGATGAGGGCTCCCGCGCGCGCCCTGCTGCCGGCGTCTACCGCCACGTCGGCGATCACAGGCCGGCCGCCCGCGGCAGCCACGTGACGATGCCGGGAACGAGGAAGAACAACGCCGTCACCGCCAGGTCGAGCGCCACGAACGGTCCCACGCGGCGGAACACGTGTTCCACGCGCAGGTCCGGCACGAGGCCCGAGATGATGAACACGTTGATACCGACCGGCGGCGTGATGAGCCCCATCTCGATGGTCTTGACCACCAGGACGCCGAACCAGACCCCGTCGAAGCCGGACTGCACGACGACGGGCGCCATGATCGGCACCGTGAACAGCAGGATCGACAGGCCGTCCAGGAACATCCCCAACGGGATGATCGCCAACAGGAACAGGGCCAGAACGATGTTGGGGTCGACCGGCAGTCCGAGGATCCACTCGGTCACGGTGATGGGGAGGCCGGCGGACACGATGAAGAACGTGAAGACCGCGCCGCCGATGAGCAGCATGAAGATCATGCTCGTGACTTCGATGGCCTCGCGCGCCGAGGCGATCAGCAACTGCGGCAGCGACTTGTCGCTGGAGCGCCGCGCGATGATCGCGATCACCAGCGCGGCGAACGCTCCCACCGCACCGGCTTCCGTCCCAGTG
>DATMKC010000050.1:0-6399 GCA_035553555.1 Egibacteraceae bacterium
GCACCGTGGACTACCTGCTGGCCGACGACGCCCGGGGCCTGCTGTGGCTGGCCAACCTCGGCTGCATCGAGATGCACCCGTGGCACAGCCGCGTCGACGACATCGGCCATCCCGACTACGCGTTCTTCGACCTGGACCCGATGGACGTGAGCTTCGGCACGGTGCGCGAGGTCGCGCTGCTGGTGCGCACGGTGCTGGACCAGCTCGGCCTGCGCGGCTACCCGCGCACGTCCGGCGCCACCGGCATCCAGGTCTACGTGCCCCTGGAGCGCGTGCACTCCGCCGCGCGCATCCGCGACTGGGTCGGGCGCGTGTGCCGGCTGATCAACCGGGCGGACCCGGAGCGCACCACCATGGAATGGGCGGTCGCCGACCGCACCGGCAAGGTGTTCCTGGACCACAACATGAACACCGAGGGCCGCAACATCGCCGCCGCCTACTCCGTCCGCCCGGAGCGCCGCGCCACGGTGTCCGCGCCCGTCACGTGGGAGGAGCTGGAGGGCGACGTGGAGCCCGGCGACTTCACCATGGCCTCGATCTGGGCGCGGCTGGACGAGGTCGGCGACCTGTTCGCGCCGGTGCTCGCGGGCGGGCAGGACCTGCGGGCGGCCATGGAGGCGGTGGGCATGCCGGCGGAGTCGGCCGACGACGAGGAGCGGGGCCACGACGTGGGGCCGGTGCTCGACGGCGGCGACGAGTCGCCGGCGGCCCGCTTGCGCCGCTACCAGTCGGAGCGCGCCGGCGAGGAACCAGCGGCCGCGCGACGCCTGCGCACCTACGCGGCCAAGCGTGACTTCTCTGTCACGCCCGAACCCCGGGGTGTGTCGACAGAGTCATCCTCGGATGGACTGAGTCGACACACCCCGGGTGAGCAGCGGTTCGTGATCCAGCACCACCTCGCCACGCGCCTGCACCACGACCTGCGCTTCACCCGCGACGGCGTCGCGCCGAGCTGGGCCCTGCCCAAGGGGCTGCCGGACGTGCCGGGAGTCCGCCACCTCGCGGTGCAGACGGAGGACCACCCGATCGACTACATGACCTTCTCCGGCGAGATCCCGGAGGGCGAGTACGGGGCCGGTCCGGTGCGCATCTGGGACTCGGGCACCTACGAGGCGCTGGAGTGGAGCCAGGACAAGGTCAGCGTGCGGCTGCACGGCGGCCGCCACCGCGGCGAGTGGCACCTGTTCCGCATCGGCGGGCAGGACGAGCCGGCGGTCTGGAACGTCATCCGCTCCGACACGCCGGACGAGGCCGAGCTGCCGGCCGAGCCGGCCGCCTGCGAGCCCATGCTCGCCACCCTGACCGAGCGCCCCTTCGACGACCCGAAGTGGCTGTTCGAGGTGAAGTGGGACGGCGTGCGCGCGATCGCCACCGTCATGCGGCCCACGCAGGGCCAGGACGGCTGGACCCGGCTGGTCAGCCGCCTGGGCAACGACGTCAGCGCCGGCTACCCGGAGCTGGAGGGGCTGTGGGAGCGCGTCCTGGCGCGCGGGGCCGTGCTGGACGGCGAGATCGTCGCCTTCGACGAGCGCGGCAACCCCAGCTTTCAGCGGCTCCAGCGGCGCATGCACGTGCGCGGCGCGGCGCTGGAGCGCCTCCGCCGCCAGGTGCCGGTGACCTACGTGGCGTTCGACCTGCTGTGGTGCGACGGCGAGTCGCTGCTGGACCGCCCCCTCCAGGAGCGCCTGGCGCGCCTGGAGGACGTCCTGGTCCCCGGGACGCACGCGCAGCGCAGCGAGGCGATCGCCGAGCACGGGCTGGCCCTGTACGACGCGGCGCGCGAGCGCGGCCTGGAGGGCGTCATCGCCAAGCGCCTGGACAGCCGCTACCAGCCCGGCAGGCGCAGCCGCGACTGGCTGAAGCTCAAGGTGCGTCGGCGCGTGGACTGCGTGATCGCCGGCTGGCTGCCCGGCGAGGGCGCCCGGGCGCGGCTGGGCAGCCTGCTGCTGGGCATGTGGGAGGGCGACCGCCTGCGCTACGTGGGCAAGGTGGGCACGGGGTTCGACCAGGCCGAGCTGGAGCGGCTGCGCGCCCTGCTCGACGAGCGCGCCACCGATGAACGCCCGTTCGCCAAGGCCGCGCCCAACCCGCCGAGGCCGTCGAAGTGGGCGCGGCCGGAACTGGTGTGCACCGTCGAGTACGCCGAGGTCACCGAGGGCGGCCAGCTGCGCGCACCGTCGTACAAGGGCATCGTCGAAGGCGCCGACCCGCGCGCGTGTCGCTACGAGGACCTGCCGCTGTCGACGTGAGCGGGCGAGGACCCCAGCTCCCCGGCGCGGCGGCGCCACCAGCGCACCAGCGACAGCAGGATCACCAGCGCCGCGACGACCGCGCCCAGCAGGATGACCACCACGGGCGGACTCGGCTCGCCGGTGCCCGGCGCGGCCCAGTCCTCCAGTGCCGCTCGCACCTCGTCGTCGGCGTCGAGGGTGCCCTCCCACCTCGCCGTGCCGCCTTCGTAGTCCAGCTCGACCGCGACGTGGTGCGCGTCGTCGAGGTCGGCGAAGGGCCACTCCACGGGCAGGCCGAACGACGTGCCGGGCACGATGGTCTCGACCTGGAGCGCCTGGGCGGCGGGCTCGCCGTCGACCAGCACGCGGGCTTGCGCCTTGGTCAGCAGCGTGCCGGTGTTGGCGACGGTGACCTCCAGGAAGGGTCCGCTGGGGCGCGCCGCGATCCGGACCGCCTTGACCTCCAGCTCGTGTGCGGCGGACCCCGGCACGGTCACCTGCACGGCGATCACCTGACGGGTCTCGATGACCACGCCCGCACCGGGCCCCTCGCCGGCGGGCGGCTCGTCACCCGCGCCGGGCGCCCACACCGCGATGCCGGCCAGGTGGTCCCCCGGCCGCGCGTCGCCGGGCACCGCCACCGTGAACGGGACGACTTCGCCCTGGCCCGGCGCGAGCTCGACCGTCTCGCGGGACAGGTCGAGCCAGCGGCCGACCCGCTCCAGCTCCTCGCCCGGCAGGCTGTAGGAGACCCCGCCCTGCTGCGCGGTCTGGGCGTCCGCCGCGGCGATGCGCAGCGTGAGCGGCCCGCCGGAGTCGTTGCGGACAGCCAGCTCGCCGGACAGCGCCGCACCCGGCGCGACGTCGTCGTACAGGAACCAGCCGCCGTCCGCGGTGGACGAGCCATCGGCGGGGCGCGCCACGAACGCCGTCGACGGCTCAGCGGCGTGCGCAACGGGAAGGAGGAGTTGCAGGACCGCGGTCGTCGCCACGGCTGCCAGAGTCAGTGCGCGTCGCATGGGAAGTCCAAGATGCTCGGGGGCCAGGAAGGGGAAACGCCCCTGGACGTCGGTGGCGGCCAGGGGCGTCGGCGCCCGTCGGGAGCCGGCGGGGCACCGGCTCCCGCGGCGGGTGCTACGGCGTGGTCGCCAGGGTGACCGTCACGTCGCTGCGGTAGGTCTTGGCGTAGGTGTTCGGCGGCACGGTCAGCGTCATCGTGGTGGCGCCGAAGTCGTACTTGCCCATGCCCGTGTCCACCGCGGCGGACGCGATCTTCACGGCGCTGCCGGCGTCGATGGTGTACGGCCCGGCCGTGATCGACGGCGCCGCCGAGGTGGTGCCGTCCGCGGCCACGGTGGGCTGGGACAGCGCCAGCGAGCTCGTGGCGATGGTCTTGCCGCCGGTCACGTAGCCGCCGGCGCCGGCGTTCAGGGCCCCGTCCCACTCCTTGAGCTGGGTTCCCTGGACGGTGATGTTCCAGCCCGCGCCGGTGCCGCGGGAGTCGTTCACCTCGAACGCGGGGACCGCCGCGGTCGTGGTCTTGGTGGTGCCGTCGAGGGTGAGGGCGGAGAAGTCGCCCGCCACCGGCGCGGACGTGAACGCGAGGCTGCCGCCGGTGACGGCGACCTCGGAGGCGGCGGCGGGGGCGGCGATGGCGCCGGCCAGGGCGACGGTGGCGGCGACAGCCGCGATCTTGCGCTTCAACACGGTGGAACTCCCTTGGAAGGTTGCGGACGTTCGGACTGCGCCGTCTCGCAAGGCGGCGCATGCCCCCTGTGCCTCGGGGGCCGCAGTGAGCGGCTGGAGTGCTCCGGGCGTAAAAGCGCCCGGTCCGAACGAGGTGCGTATGCCCGGAGTGCCCCAATGCGCACCCGAGCGGGGGAAGGTGCGCACTCGAGGGACTCCAAGGCGTCAGATCGCCCCCGGGACCATCACGGGCGCGCGACCGCGTGCCGACAGAGCCAGCCATGGACTCACCCGGATCGCTCGTGCTGCGTGCCCTGCGGCGTACCCTCCCGTTCACGGCGCCGGTGGCGCCGGCCATCCTCCAGGCATGGGATGGCGGCGCGCCCCAGTGGGCCGCGGAAGCCGCGCTGCGCCAGCTCGGCGTCGGCCCGCTGGGCGGTCAGCCCTCCGCGAGCAGGCGGGCGAACGGGCGGTTCATGGCGTCCAGTGCGGAGCGCACGGCCGCCACGGCGAGGTCGCCGCGCGAGAGCGCCGAGCCGACGTAGAGGTCGCGACCGCGCTCGCTGCGGCAGGCGACCGCCGTGTGCAGCACCACATGGCCGAAGTGGCCGTCCGGCTCCAGCACCTTGAACCAGGCCAGCTCCAGCGTCGCCCGCCCGTCCAGGAGCTCGCCCAGCGCGCTGAGCGCCGCCTCCGCGGCCGTGTGCGCGACCCCGCGCTCGTCGCCCGGGCCCTGAGCTCGCGACGTGACCACGCGCCCGCCCAGCGACAGCGTCACGTCGACCTCCGTGGACGTGGGCCCCGGGAACACCTGGAGCTCGGCGAACACCGGCCGGTAGCGGTCCCTGCCCACGGCGGCACCGGGCGCCTCGCCGAGCACCGGATCGAACCCGTCTCCCTCTTGACGCTCCCGCACGCCGTCGGTCATCCCTGCACCATAGCCGGACAGCCGCAAGAACAGGGCTTAGGGTAGGGACCGACGCTGCCGACACTCACGAGGCGGCGGCCCTTCCCGGGGGTGCCGACGTCGCACTGACCCACCACCGTGAGCAGGGGGATGCCACCACCGTGCGCGTGTTGCTCGTCGACGACTCCGAAGTGTTCCGCCGGACCCTGGCGGACACCTTGACGGACCTGCTCGGCGCCACCGTGGACGAGGCCGACAGCGGGCAGGCGGCGCTCAGCCGGCTGGACGACTCCGGCGACGTGGACCTGGTCCTGGTGGACATGCGCATGCCGGAGATGGACGGCCTCGAGGTGTCGCGGCGCATCCTCGCCCGCGAGCAGCCGCCGCGCATCATCGTGGTCACCGCGTTCGACGAGCGCGCCTACAGCGAGCAGGCCAAGCGCATCGGCGTGGACGGCTTCTTCTGCAAGACCGACGGCGTGGCCGGCCTGCTCGCCGAGATCGAGCGCGTCACCGCCTGAGCGGACGGACCGCCCGCGCGCGTGAGCTAGCCTGCAGGCCATGTCCACCGCAGTGCCGCAGGTGGCGCCCGACACCGACGAGCGGACGCGCACCGACTCCCGCGAAGAGCACGACCTGCCGTGGGACGTCATCGTCTGGAACGACCCCGTGACGCTCATGAGCTACGTGGTGTTCGTGCTGCGCAAGCTGTTCGGCCACAGCGAGCAGACCGCCACGAAGCTCATGCTGCGGATCCACCACGAGGGCAAGGCCGTGGTGTCCAGCGGGCCGCGCGAGCAGGCCGAGTCCGACGTCGCGCGCCTGCACGCCCACGGGCTGCAGGCCACGCTGGCGCGCGGCTGATGGCGCTGTCGCGCAGCGGCGTGCGCCGCATCTCCGGCGGCGTGCGCGTACGGCTCACGCCGGACGAGCGCGACGTGCTGGCCACCATCCCGGCGCAGCTGCGCGACGTGTTCACCGGCGAGGCAGGCAGCGACGACCTGCTCACGCGCCTGTTCCCCCCGGCCTACGACGACGCCCTCGCCGAGGCGGAGTACCACCTGACCCGCGGCGGCGAGCTCGGCGCGCGCCGCAGCGAGACGCTGGACCGCTACCTCACCAGCTTCGCCAAGGGCGACGACCACCGCGCCCACTGGGTGGTGGACCTGGACTGGGACGAGGCGCACGCGTGGCTGCAGGTGGTCAACGACAGCCGCCTGGTGCTGGCCACGGCGGCGGGCATCCGCACCGAGTCGGACTGGGAGGCTCCGATCGACACGCCGGAGCGCCTGCTGCTGCACTGGCTCGGCTGGTTCCAGGAGCAGCTCGTGTCCGCCCTGATGTCGACCCTGGACGAGTAGCGACGCGAAGGCCCCCGGCGGGGGGATGCCGGGGGCCTTCGCTTGGGGTGGACTGTCGAAGCCTGCCGGCAGCCTACTGGCCGCCGGCGAAGTGGCGCTCGACGTGGCGCGAGATGACGAGCTGCTGGATCTCCTTGGTGCCCTCGAAGATCTCGTAGATCTTGGAGTCGCGGTGCCACTTCTCCACCGGGAAGTCCTTGACGTAGCCGTAGCC
>DATMKC010000051.1:0-15149 GCA_035553555.1 Egibacteraceae bacterium
GGTCGGGGCTCTCCCCCACCTTGGCGAGCTGCTTGAGCGCCTCCTCGCCGATGACCGTCTGGTGCAGCAGCACGTGGTTGAGCACGCTGCCGAGCGCGTAGCGCGTGTCGTCGTTGCCCGCGGCGACCTCCACCGCCTCGCTGATGGCGATGCCGAGCGAACCCGGCGAGTCCGGGTCGTCGGCGAGCACCTTGCGCCCGTACTCGGTGACGTCGGAGGGGCTCGGGTGGATGGTCGCGCCGAACGTCTCGATCATCATGCGCCGGTACGGCTTCTGGTCGTAGCTGGCGCGCACCTGCCACACCTCGCACTCCAGCCCGAACATGGAGCACGCGAGCGCGAGCGCGGTCCCCCACTGCCCGGCGCCGGTCTCCGTGGTGAGCCGGCGGATGCCCTCCTGGGCGTTGTAGTAGGCCTGCGGCACGGCGGTGTTGGGCTTGTGCGAGCCGGCAGGCGAGACGCCCTCGTACTTGTAGTAGATGCGCGCCGGCGTGCCGAGCGCCGCCTCGAGCCGCCGCGCGCGGTACAGCGGCGAGGGCCGCCACAGCTTGTAGACCTCCTGGACCGCCTCGGGGATGTCGATGTAGCGGTCCTGGCTGACCTCCTGGAGGATCAGCGCCATCGGGAACAGCGGCGCGAGGTCGTCGGGGCCGACGGGGTCCATGCGGCCGGGGTGCAGCACCGGCGGCGGCGGCTCCGGCAGGTCCGGCACGACGTTGTACCACTGCGTCGGCATCTCGGACTCGTCGAGCAGGATCTTGGTCAGTTCGCTCATCGCAGGTCCGTCCCCATGGTGTCCAGGGCCGCTCCCCCAGGCGGCCGGCCGCTGTGAAGGGCGCTCACCATAGCCGCGTCTGGACCCGGCGGGAACGGGTAATGTGCGCGCCATGGCAGGCGGACATGTGCTCGCGATCGTGCTCGCGGGCGGCGAGGGCAAGCGGCTGGCCCCGCTGACGGCCGACCGCGCCAAGCCCGCCGTGCCGTTCGGGGGCAACTACCGCCTGGTCGACTTCGTGCTGTCCAACCTGGTCAACGCCGGCTACCGGCGCGTCATCGTGCTGACGCAGTACAAGAGCCACAGCCTGGACCGCCACATCGCGCGCACGTGGGCGATGACGCCGCTGCTCGGACAGTACGTCGCCACCGTGCCCGCGCAGATGCGCAAGGGGCCGCGCTGGTTCGCCGGCTCGGCCGACGCGATCTTCCAGAACCTGAACCTGGTGGAGGACGAGCGTCCCGACCACGTGCTGGTGTTCGGCGCCGACCACATCTACCGCATGGACCCGCGACCGATGGTGGCCGAGCACATCGCCTCCGGCGCCGCCGTCACCGTGGCGGGCATCCGCGTCCCGATCGGGCAGGCCGACCAGTTCGGCGTCATCGAGCCGGGTGCGGACGGGCGCATCGCCACCTTCCTGGAGAAGCCGTCCGACCCCGTGGGGCTGCCCGACGCGCCGGAGCAGGTGTTCGCGTCCATGGGCAACTACGTGTTCACCACGGAGGCGCTGTGCCAGGCGGTGACGGAGGACGCCGCCAACCCCGCGTCCAAGCACGACCTGGGCGGCGACATCATCCCCATGCTGGTGGAGCGCGGCGAGGCGGCCGTGTACGACTTCTCGGCGAACGTGGTGCCCGGGGAGACCGAGCGCGACCACGGTTACTGGCGCGACGTCGGGACCATCGACGCCTACTACGACGCGCACATGGACCTGGTGTCCGTCCACCCGATCTTCAACCTGTACAACCGCGACTGGCCGATCCACGCGTCCCGGGAGTCGCTGCCCCCGGCGAAGTTCGTCTTCGACGAGGCCGACCGCCGCGGCATGGCGGTCAACTCCATCGTGAGCGCGGGCGCCGTCGTGTCCGGCGGCACGGTGCGCCGCTCCGTGCTGTCGCCGCGGGCGTTCGTGCACAGCTACGCCGTCGTGGAGGACGCCGTGGTGCTGACGGGCGCCGAGGTCGGCCGCGGGGCCGTGGTGCGCCGCGCGATCCTGGACAAGAACGTGGTGGTGGAGTCGGGCGCGGAGATCGGCGTGGACCTGGCGCGCGACCGCTCCCGCTTCACGGTGTCGGCCAACGGCATCGTGGTCGTGGGCAAGGGCGTGCGGGTGGAGCCATGAGGACGCCGCGGTGAGGGTCGCGCTGCTGAGCAAGGAGTACCCGCCAGAGGTGTACGGCGGTGCCGGGGTGCACGTCGCCGGGCTGTCCGCGGAGCTCGCGAAGCTGGTCGACGTGGCGGTGCACGCGTTCGGCGCGCCGCGCGACGACGCGCTGGTGGCCGCGACCTACCAGCCGTGGGACGCCCTGGCCGGTGACGCGCCCGGGCTCGGCGCGCTGCGGCCGATCTCCGTGGACCTGGCCATGGCCGCCGCCGTCGGCGACGCCGACGTGGTGCACAGCCACACCTGGTACGCCAACCTCGGCGGGCACCTGGCCAAGCTGCTGCACGGCGTGCCGCACGTGATGACGTCGCACAGCCTGGAGCCGCAGCGGCCGTGGAAGGCCGAGCAGCTCGCCGGCGGCTACGCCGTGTCGAGCTGGTGCGAGCGCGTGTCCATCGAGGCCGCCGACGCCGTCGTCGCCGTGTCGGCCGGCATGCGCGACGACATCCTCGCGTGCTACCCGGCGGTCGACGCCGACCGCGTGCACGTGATCCACAACGGCATCGACCCTTCGCTGTGGCGGCCCGAGGCCGCACCGAACGTCCTGGCGCTGCGCGGCATCGACCCGGAGCGGCCGACCGTGGCGTTCGTCGGGCGCATCACGCGGCAGAAGGGCGTGCCCGACCTGCTGCGGGCCGCGGCGAGCTTCGACCCGGCGGCGCAGCTCGTCGTGCTGGCGGGTCGCCCGGACACGCCGGAGATCGGCCGCGAGGTGCGCGAGCTGGTCGCGGGGCTGCAGGCCGAGCGCACCGGGGTCGTGTGGATCGAGGACATGCTGCCGCTGGAGCAGGTTCGGCCCATCCTCAGCCACGCGACCGTGTTCGTGTGCCCGTCCGTGTACGAGCCGTTCGGCCTGGTGAACCTGGAGGCCATGGCGTGCGGCACGGCGGTCGTGGCCACCCGCGTCGGCGGCATCCCGGAGATCGTGGTCGAGGAGGAGACCGGGCTGCTGGTCGCGCCGGCCGACGCGAGCGGCATGGCCGCCGCGGTCAACCGCCTGGTGGGCGACCCGGACCTGGCCGCGCGCATGGGCGCCGCCGGCCGCGCCCGCGTCGAGCAGCACTTCACGTGGGCGTCGGTGGCCCAGCGCACCGCCGACCTCTACCGCAGTCTCACCTGACCGTCCTGCCCGCTCCGGGACCACCTGTGGCCGATAGCGGACACAACTCGTCCCGCAACGGCGAGGGGGGTCAGGCGGTGCGGCCGGTGCGGACGTCGGGGGCGCCCAGGCGCGCGGCGTCGGCGGTGTGGTCGTCGGGCTGCTGCTGGCTGTCGCGCTCCGCCGCCACGCGCGCGTCGTCGTCCCAGCCGAGCACCGGCGCCACCAGCTCCGCGACGTGCTCGGCCGCCGCGACCCCCCGGTCGAAGGTCTCGATCGAGATGCGCGTGCGCCGGGTCAGGATGTCGTCGAGGTGCAGCGCGCCCTCGTGCGACGCCGCGTACACGGCTTCCACCGCCAGGTAGTCGTCGGCGCCGCGGATCGGCCGTCCCAGCGCCGGGTCCGCGGCCACCAGGTCGAGCAGCTCGCCGATGCGGGAGCCGTAGCGGCGCAGCAGGTGCTCGATGCGCGCGATGTGCAGGCCGGACTCCTGGGCCAGCCGGTCGCGCTGGTTCCACGCCGCCTGGTAGCCGACCGCGCCGAGCAGCGGCGTGCGGTCCGTCACCGACGCCGGCACGCGCCGGTCGAGGCTGCGCGCCGCGGCGTCCACGGCGTCCATCGCCATGATGCGGTAGGTCGTGTACTTGCCGCCCGCGACGGTCACCAGGCCCGGCACCGAGTGCGACACCGCGTGCTCGCGCGACAGCCGCGAGGTCGCCTCGCTCTCGCCGTACAGCAGCGGGCGCAGGCCCGCGTACACGCCCTCCACGTCCTCGTGCGTGAGCGGGCTGCGCAGCTCGCGGTTCACGCGTGCGAGCAGGTAGTCGATGTCGCTGCGGCTTGCGGCCGGATGCGCCTTGTCGAGGTCCCAGTCGGTGTCGGTGGTGCCGACGATCCAGTGGCGGCCCCACGGGATCACGAACAGCACGCTGGACTCGGTGCGCAGGATCAGGCCGGTGTCGGAGTGGATGCGGTCCCGCGGCACCACGAGGTGGATGCCCTTGGAGGCGCGCACGCGGATGCGGCCGCGCCCGACCAGCTCCTGCAGGTCGTCGGTCCACACGCCCGTGGCGTTGATGACCTGGCGCGCCCGGATGTCGAGCTCCTCCCCCGTCTCCAGGTCGCGCGCCCGCACGCCGACGACGCGCTCGCCCTCGCGCAGGAAGCCGTACACGCGCACGCTGGTCGCGAGCTGCGCGCCGTACAGCGCCGCCGTGCGCGCCAGCGTCATGGTGTGGCGCGCGTCGTCGACCTGCGCGTCCCAGTACTGCACGGCCCCCACCAGCGCGTCCTCGCGCAGCGACGGCACCAGCTTCAGGGCCTGGCGCCGCGACAGGTGGCGGTGGCGCGGCAGCGCCCGGTCGCCCTGCGACAGGCCGGCCATGAGGTCGTAGAGCAGCACGCCTGCGCCCACGTAGGCGCGCTCCCACACCGGCCTGGTGAGCGGGTACAGGAACGGCACCGGCTGCACCAGGTGCGGGGCGAGCCGGTCCAGGATCAGGGCGCGCTCCTTGAGCGCCTCGTGCACCAGCGCGAAGTTGTACTGCTCCAGGTAGCGCAGCCCGCCGTGGATGAGCTTGCTGGAGCGGCTGGACGTGCCGGCGGCGAAGTCGCGGGCCTCGACCAGCGCCGTGGACAGCCCGCGGGTCACCGCGTCCAGCGCCGTGCCGCAGCCGGTCACCCCGCCGCCGACGACCAGGACGTCGAACACCTCGGCGCGCATGCGGGCGATGGCGGCGGCCCGCTCGGTGGGACCGACGCGCGCGGAGTTCATCGGCTGCGGGTTCACCCGGCCGAGCCTTCCCCGTCCGCCGCCCGGCAGATCTGCTGCCACAACGCCTCCACGTGCCGCCGCTCGGTGCGCGCCTGGCCCACGGAGACGCGCAGCGCCAGTCTGCCGTTCAGGCGCGTGTGCGTGAGGAAGGCGCGCCCGGACGCGTTGACGGTGTCCATGATGCGCTGCGTCGCGTCGTCGCCGCCGACGTGGGCGAAGCAGACCAGCGTGAGCGGCGCGGGCGCGAGCAGCGCGAAGTCCGGGTGCGCCGCCACCCACTGCGCCAGCTCCGCCGCGAGCGCGACGTGGCCGCGCACGAAGTCCCGCAGCCCCTCCTGGCCGTACCAGCGCAGCGTGAACCACAGCTTCAGCGCGCGGAAGCGCCGGCCCAGCGGGATCTGCCAGTCGCGATAGTCGATCACCTGCCCGGACTCGGTCGCGGCGTTGCGCAGGTACTCGGGCAGGATCGACAGGGCGTCGAGCAGCGCCGAGCGGTCGCGCACCCAGAACGCGTCGCAGTCGAAGTTCACCAGCAGGTGCTTGTGGGGGTTGAAGCAGTAGCTGTCGGCGAGCTCCACGCCGTCGTGGGTCCAGCGCAGCTCCGGCACCACGGCGGCGCTGCCGCTCATGGCGGCGTCGACGTGCAGCCACAGGCCTTCGGCGTTGGCGATCTGGCCGAGCTCGCGCACCGGGTCGATGGCGGTGGACGAGGTGGTGCCGATGTTGGCCTGGACGAAGAACGGGACCTTGCCGGCTTCGCGGTCGGCATGGATCAGGCCGAGCAGCACCTCGGGACGGGCGGCGAACGTCTCCGTGTCGACGTCGACCAGGCGCAACGCGTCCGCGGGCAGGCCCGCGATCTTCACGGCCTTCTCCAGCGACGAGTGCGCCTGGCTGGACGCGTACAGCGTCAGCGCCGCCAGGTCCCCGCCCGCGCGGACGGCGCGCTCGCGGGCGGCCAGCAGCGCGCACAGCGTGGCGCTGGAGGCGGAGTCCTGGATCACCCCTCCCCCGCTGCCCGTGGACAGGAAGTGCTCGGGCAAGTCCAGCAGCCGCGCGAGCCAGTCCATGACGGCGGTCTCGAGCTCCGTGGCGGCCGGGCTGGTCGACCACAACATGCCCTGCACGCCGAGGCCGGCGGACAGCAGCTCGCCCAGGATGGACGGGCCGGAGTTGTTGGCAGGGAAGTAGGCGAAGAAGTTCGGCGACTGCCAGTGGGTGATGCCCGGCAGGATCAGCAAGTCGACGTCGGCGAGCAGGTCGTCGAAGGGCTCGCCTTCCACGGGGGCCTCGCCGGGCAGGCGCGCGAGCACTTCGCCGGGGGCGACGCGGGATTGCACGGGGAGCTGCTCGACCCGCTCGAGGTAGTCCGCGACCCAGTCGACGACCGCGTGGCCGTGGCGGCGGAACTCCTCCGGGGTCATGTGCTGACCTGGGGGCATGGCCGCCAGCCTACCGGCCCACGTTGCACGCTTGGGGGCGGCGGCCGCTAGCTCAGGCGGGAGGCGAGCGCCGCGGCCAGGGAGCAGGCGATGGCGGCGATGGTGCCGGCCGACGCCAGCGGCTCGACGCGCTGGGCGAGCTTGGCGCGCGCCACGCCCGGGTCGTGCCACGGCAGCTCGGCCAGGCGGTGGAACTCGCGGGCGACCAGCACGCCCGACACGGCGCCGATGAGGCCCATGCCGGTGCCGACGGCGCGCAGGGCCATCGGCTCGTCGGCCTGGACCACGGCGAAGTAGGCGCCGACGGCGAGACCGGCGACCAGGAAGAGCACACCGACCACTCGCCCGAACGCCACCCGCCGCCGCATGCGCAGCGACTCTTGCATCATGCGGCCACGGTAATCCGGCCGGGCGCCTTGACTCCAGCCGCGGTGGGAACTTTGACGCCGCGGCGGGTTTACGTCGCTGCGGATGCGGCCTCGACGATCTTGCGCGCGATGTTGTCCGGCACCTCGGCGTGGTGGTCGTAGCGCAGGGTGACGCTGCCGCTGCCCGACGACAGCGACCGCAGCTCGGCGACGTAGCTGGTCAGCTCCGCCTCCGGCACCTGGGCGCGCACCGTCGTGCGGCCCGGTCCGGCGGGCTCGGTGCCCAGGATCCTCCCCCGCCGCGACGACAGGTCGCCCATCACGTCGCCGGTCAGCGCGTCCGGGATCACGACGCCGACCTCCATGACCGGCTCCAGCAGGCACATGCCGGCCTTGTCCGCGGCGTCGCGGAACGCCAGCGAGCCCGCCATCTGGAAGGCCATGTCGGAGCTGTCCACGGAGTGCGTCTTGCCGTCGACCAGCGTCACCTTGACGTCCACCACCGGGTAGCCGGCCAGCACGCCGTGGGCCATGGTGTCGCGCACGCCCTTCTCCACGCTGGGGATGTAGGTCCCGGGGATCACGCCCCCGACGATGCGGTCGGCGAACACGAAGCCCTCGCCGCGCGGCAGCGGCTCGACCTCGATGGTGCACACGCCGTACTGGCCGTGGCCGCCGGACTGCTTGACGTGGCGGCCCACGCCCGTCGCGGCGCCGCGCAGCGTCTCGCGGTAGCGCAAGCGCAGCGGCACCTGCCGGACCGACACGCCGAACTTGCGCTGCATCCGCGCCAGGGTCAGCTCCACGTGACCAGGCCCGTAGGTGCGCAGCACGAGCTGGTGCGTCTCCGCGTCGCGCTCCACCCGCAGGGACGGGTCCTCCTCGGCGATGCGCGCCAGCGCGCTGGACAGCTTGTCCTCGTCCCCGGCGCTGGTCGGCTCCAGGGCCACGCGGTGGAACGGCTCCGGCGGCGCGACCCGTTCCACCTCGGCGCTCGCGCCCTTCTCCGCCAGGACGTCGCCCGTGCACACGTCGTCGAGCTTGGCGACCGCGACCAGGTCCCCGGCGGACACCTCCGTCACCGGCGCCTGCTCCTTGCCCTGCAGCGCGAACAACTGGTGCAGGCGCAGGTCGGCGCCGGTGCGGGCGTCGATGGCGTGCGCGTCCTGACGCAGCGTGCCGGACAGCACCTTGAGCACGTTGATGCGTCCCACGAACGGGTCGGACAGCGTCTTGGCGACGTACAGCGCCAGGGGCCCGCCGGGCTCGGCGGCGGGCGGCGGGCACTCCTCCACGATGAAGTCCATCAGCAGGCGGTGGCCGATCGCCTGCGTGGCGGAGCCGCACAGCACCGGGAAGAACGAGCTGGTGGCGACGCCGTGCGCGAAGCACTCCGCCAGCTCCTTGGGCTCGGGGATCTCCCCCTCCAGGTAGCGTTCCAGCAGGGCGTCGTCGACCTCGACGATCGCCTCCACCAGGGCGTCGCGGTTGCGCCGGGCCACCTCCTCCATGCCTGGCGGCACCTCCGACTCCACCCGCTGGCCGTCCACCTTCTGCACGGCGGTGAAGTGCAGCAGGTCGATCACCCCGCTGAGCTCGCCGCCCGCGACCGGCATGAGGACCGGCGCGACCGCCTTGCCGGCGCGCTCGCGCAGCGCGTCCAGGATGGGCTGGTAGTGGGCGTTGTCCTTGTCCAGCTTGTTCACGAACACGATGCGCGGCAGCCCTATGGCCTCGCAGGCCTCCCAGAGCTGGTCGTGCTGGGCCTGCACCCCGGCGGTCGCGTCCACCACGAACAGGGCGACGTCGGCGGCGCGCAGGGCCGGGAACGCGTCGCCAAGGAAGTCCGCGGAGCCGGGACAGTCCAGCAGGTTCACCTTGTGGCCGCGCCACTCGAAGCTCGCGACCGCCAGCGACATGGAGTGGCCCTTGTCGCGCTCCTCCGGCTCGAAATCGAAGAGGCCACCGCGCACGTCCGTGCCTGCGGTGGCCATCATGGTCTCTGCGAGTGTGGTCTTGCCGGTGCCCCCGTGTCCGACCAGCAAGACGTTGCGGATCCGGTCGGTGGGGGTCGGTGCATTGCCGCCCATGGTCTGACACCTCCTGGCTCGGTGGTGTCGACATTACGCCTGCGCGGCAGAGCTGTGAACCCGGTTTTCGCTCAGGAGCGCAGGCGGTCCACCACGTAGTCGATGCAGGCGGTCAGCGCCTCCACGTCGGCCTGCTCGATCGCCGGGAACGTCGCGATGCGCACCTGGTTGCGGCCGAGCTTGCGGTAGGCGTCGATGTCCAGGATCCCGTTGGCGCGCAGGATCCTGGTGACGTCGTCGGCGGGCACGGACGCGTCGAGGTCGATGGTGCACGTCACCGGGCTGCGCTGCTCGGGGACCTGGACGAAGGGCGTGGCCCATTCCCGCGACTCCGCCCAGTCGTAGACGTGGCCGGACTTGGCCGCGGTCGACTTCGCCGCCCAGGCCAGGCCGCCCTGCGCGTTCATCCAGTCGACCTGCTCGGCCATCAGGAAGATCGTCGACAGCGACGGGGTGTTGTAGGTCTGCTCCTGGCGGCTGTTGTCCAGCGCCGTGGACAGGTTCAGGATCTCCGGCGCCCAGCGGCCCGACAACTCCTCGATCCGCGCGATCGCGGCCGGCGACAGCACCGCCAGCCACAGCCCGCCCTCGCTGGCGAACGCCTTCTGCGGGGCGAAGTAGTAGGCGTCGACCTCGCGCGGGTCGAACGCGATGCCGCCCGCGCCGCTGGTCGCGTCCACCAGCACCAGCGCGTCGCCGGCGGGACGGCGCAGCGGCATCGCCACGCCCGTGGAGGTCTCGTTGTGCGTCAGCGCGTACGCGTCCACGCCGTCGGCCGCCTCCACCGCCGGATGCGTGCCGGGCTCGGACTCGAAGATCACCGGGTCGCCAAGGTGCGGGGCCGCCTTGGCGGCCTTGGCGAACTTGGACGAGAACTCCCCGAACACGGCGTGGGCGCTGCGCTCCCGGATGAGGTGGAACGTGGCGGCGTCCCAGAACAGCGTGGAGCCGCCGTTGCCCAGCGCCACCTCGTAGCCGTCCGGCAGCTCGAACAGGGCGGCCAGCCCCTCGCGCAGCCGCTTGACCTGATTGCGCACCGCCGGCTTGCGGTGGCTGGTGCCGAGCAGGCCGGGGCCGGCGGCCGCCAGCGCCTCGATCTGCTCGCGCCGCACCTTGGACGGGCCGGAGCCGAAGCGGCCGTCCCGGGGACGCAGCTCGGCGGGGATGTCGATCGTCGTCTCGCTCATGGGCACACTGTGCCAGCGTCACCCCTGGTCGGCCAAAGTCAGCGCGAGGAGAATCGGTGCATCCGTTCGCAAGCCCCCAGGGCGGGGCCGACATGCCGCCCCCCGGTCATCTGCGCGTGCTGGGCGGCGCCCAGGACGTCGCAGTGGCCGCCGCGACACCGGTGGAGCTGGCCGGTGCGCGCCTGTACCGCCTGGACGACGGCCGGGTGCTGGCGCCCGCGTTCCGCCGCTTCGCCGTGGACCTGGGCGCCGGCGCGCTGCCGGACGAGGCCGACGAGGACGCGCTCGGCGCGCTGGTGCTGCGCTGGGTGGAGGCGGTCCGGGACCACGACTGGACGCCCTACCGCGGCGCGGAGCTGGAAGGCGGCGAGGACTGGGCCGACCTGCGCGCCGCGATGGTGCGGCTGGGCTGGGGCCCGGACGCCGCCGTGGCGGCCTGGGAGGCGTGCCGGCAGCGCCCCTACAGCCGCGACCTGCCCACGGCCGCCGGCTGGGCCGCCGCCGGGTGGGTGGTCCCCGCCTCGGCCGACGAGCCGGAGCCGGCGTTCGCGCGCCCCGTGCTGGAGGCCCGCGGGCTGTACCGCTGGGGCTACATCCAGCGCTGGGCGGCGCCGGCCGCGATCCCGGAGCTGCCGCTGCCCGTTGAGCCGGAGCCGGCGGACCTCGGCTGGGGCGACGTGCTGTCGCGGCTGCGCCAGGACCACCACACCCAGGACTCCCTGGCCGAGGCCGAACAGCTCGCCATCGAGATCCTGGAGCTGGCGGGCCTCGGGCCGCGCAACCCCGTGGAGGCCGAGGACGAGCCGCTGCCGGACCGCGACGTCGCCGCCGCGTGCGCGCACGCCAGCCCGCTGGTGCGCGCCGCCGCGTGGTTCCTCCTGCGCGACGAGGCGGAGGCGTGGCTGCCGTGCACCTACAACGAGTGCGCGCACCACTGGGCGGTGGAGGCGGAAGAGGACGCCTTCGAGATGGAGGAGGTGCTCGAACTGGCTTCCCGGGGCGTCGCCAACCCGGTCGACGCCGCGTTCCAGCGCCGCCGCCTGCTCACCCTGGCGTTCGGCGACATCAGCGACGTGCCGCTGGCCGGTGCGGGCGACCTGGACGACTTCATCGCCTTCTACACCGAGTGGACCGCGCACGGCCAGCCCGAGGAGGCGTTCGAGGAGATGGTCGAGGAGCTGCGCGGCGACAGCCCGCTGGACGGCCCTGACGCGAGCGGCTAACGTCGCCAAAACGCTGTTACCAAACAGGAGACGGGGATCGACATGGCGTCCCGCACAGCCCGCGCCCTGCTCGGCGGCACGATCGCCCTGCTGCTGTTCACCGGGGTCACGCTGGCGTACGTGCGCCAGCCGGTCGCCCCGGTGAGCGCCGACACGGCGCTGGAGCGCTTCCGTTCGGCCGCCCCGGAGCCGCAGGCATCGCCGGTGGCGACGCCGGAGCCCGGATCCAGCGCGCAGCCGGCCGAGGCCGCGCCGTCGGAGCCGGTCGCGACCACCCCGGACCCGGCCGGGCCCACCGCGGCGGCGCCGGCCCCCTCCCCCGCTCCGCCTCCGGCCGCCGGCGGCCCGGCACCGATGCCGAAACCGCGCGCCGGCGTCTACTCCTACCGGACCACCGGCTACGAGGAGGTCGACGCGCTCGGCGGCAGCCGTCACGACTACCCGGAGACCACGTACATGACCATCCGCGACAAGGGGTGCGGCGTGGTGATGCGCTGGCAGCCGCTGGAGGAGCGCTGGGACGAGAGCGACGTCTGCCCGGAGGGAGCCGACATCGCGCTGCACCGCTTCACCACCTACCACGAGTTCTTCCAGCAGGGGCAGGCACAGGCCTACGACTGCGCGCCGGGGTCGCACGTGCACCGCGGCGGCGCGCCGCCCGGCAGCGAGTGGACGTGGCGCTGCCAGGGCGAGCACGGCGCCATCCAGACGAGCGTGCGCGTCGTGGGCCCGGAGCCGGTCACCGTCGGCGGCACGACCGTGGAGGCGATGCGCGTGCGGTACTCGTCCGTGGCCACGGGGTCCAGCCGCGGGGTGCAGGAGCAGGAGCGCTGGTTCGACCTGCGGTCGGGACTGCTGGTGCGCATCCAGACCGATGCGATGCTCCAGGTGGACACGCCCTTCGGGCCGACCGGCTACCGCGAGCAGTACCGCATCGACCTGCTCTCCCTGGAGCCCCAAACCTGACCTGACCCGTGTGCGGGTGCGGTTTCAGAGCGATGGCTCTGCAAGCGCACCCGACGACGGGGGATCAGCGGCCGTAGCGCAGGATGCGGTCGTCCTCGGCCGCGGGCTCGCCGCGGCCATCGCGGTTCGACGTCGTGAACCACAGCGCACCGTCGGGGGCGCTGACCACCGCGCGCAGCCGGCCGAACTCGCCGCCGAACAGCTCCTCCCCCGGCCCCAGGCCGCCCTCCGGCGTGATCGGGAAGCGCCACAGCCTCCCGCCGCGCAGCCCCGAGGCCACCAGGCTGTCGCCCCACTCGGGAAACGCCTCGCCGGCCACGAAGGCCAGGCCCGACCACGACGCCTCGCTGGGCTGCTTCACCGCGAGCGCGGGACGGAAGCCGTCGGCCCGCGTCGCGCCGGTGACCTGCGGCCAGCCGTAGTTGCCGCCGCGCACGATCTGGTTGACCTCGTCGTCGCGGTCCGGGCCCAGCTCCGCCGCCCACATGCGCCCGCGCCCGTCCCAGGCCAGCCCCTGCACGTTGCGGTGGCCCAGGGACCACACCGGCGAGCCGGGGAACGGGTTGTCCGGCGGCACGGAGCCGTCCGGGCGCACGCGCAGGATCTTGCCGGCCAGGGAGCCGCGGGACTGCGCCAGCTCGGACCGCCCGGCGTCGCCCGTGCCGACGTACAGCATCCCGTCGGGACCGAAGGCGATGCGGCCGCCGTTGTGCACGCCCGCCTTGGGGATGCCGCGCACCAGCACCTGCACCGGGTCCGGCCGGTCCAGCGCGAAGCGCACCACCCGGTTGTCCTCCGCCCCGGTGAAGTAGGCGTAGACCAGGCGGTCGTCGGCGAACTCGGGCGACAGGGCGATGCCGAGCAGGCCGCCCTCGCCGCCGGGCACCACGCCGTCGATGCCGCGCACCGGGCGGGGCCGGCCCTGGCTGAGCTCGCTGACGACGCCGGTGTCGCGCTCCGTGAAGAACACGCGGCCGTTGGCGCTGATCGCCAGGCCCCAGGGCACCTGCAGCTCCGTGGCCTGGATCGTCACGGCCGGGGACGCGTCCGGTTCCGCGCCGGGCCGCGCGGGCGGCGAGGCCGTCGCGGCGGTCCCCCGCTCCGGCGCGCCGGTCCCGTCCGGTCCCGGAGGGCCGCCGTCACCGGACGCGCAGCCGGCGAGCAGGACGAGCGCCAGCGCGAGCGCCGCGTACGCACCCGCCCTACTCGTCCGTGGTGGCCTCCTGCTGGGCACCGGCGTCCGGGAAGCCCTCGCTCTGCCCGATGTTGGTGCGGGGCTCCACGCTGCTCTGCGGCGGGATGCCGCCGCCGGCGGCATCCTCCGGTGAGCTGTCACCGCCGGAGCATCCCGCCACGGCGGCGGCCATGGCGAGCGCGGACACGGTGGCGGGCAGTCGGCGGCGCATGTGCGGGCTCCCTGGGGGTCGTGGTCCTGCCCGTATCCGTAACCGCCGCTCATGGCCGGTAACCCTGCTCGACGCGCACGAGCCTGGCGGCCAGCAGCGCGCCGACGGCCGGCAGCAGCGCCAGGACCATGAGCGCCCGCGGCAGGCTCACCACTTCCGACAGCCCGCCGACCGTCGCGCTGCCCACCGCGCCGCCCACGAAGAACACCAGGTTGAACACGCCCAGGGCGATGCCGCGCACGTCGTGCTCCACGCCGTTGGTCAGGCTGTCCAGCAGGGCAACCTGCCCCCCGCCGAAGCCCATGAAGACCAGCGCCATCCCGGCGAGCAGGGCCACCGGGACGGCGTGGAACAGCCCGACGACGACCAGCCCGGCCGCGCTGCCGCCGATGAGGATCGCGGCCACGCGCGAGCGGCCGAGCCGCGCCGCCACCCCGCCGACGGTGCGGGACGTGACCGCGCCGACGGCGGCCGGCACCAGCAGCACCAGCCCGATGTGCAGCGGCTCCCAGCCCTGGTCGCGCGCCAGGATCTGCGGCACGGCGAGCATCGCCCCCAGGTAGGCCGCGAGCGCGGTGAGGCCCGCGAGCCCGTTCAGGACCACCAGCGGATTGCGCAGCACACGGACCGGCAGCAGCCCCGCCGGGCGTGCCCGCACGTGCGCCGCCAGGAACGCGAAGCCGGCCACGGCGACGGCGGCCAGGCCGAGCGCCGGGCGCAGCCCGATGCCGGTCGACGGCGACTGCAGCACCATCGTGAACGCCGTGACGGCCAGTGCCACGAGCGCCGCGCCGCGCACGTCCAGCCGCCCGGAGCCCATCGGCTCGCGCGGGGCCAGGCGCGCCACCGGCTCGGCGAACAGCAGCGCGATCGCCGGCAGCGCCAGGACCCAGCGCCATCCCGCGAGCTGCGCCACACCCCCGCCGATGAGCGGCCCGGCGCCGCTGACGATGGACACCACGGCGGTGATGGCCCCCAGGGCCTTGCCGCGTGCCGCGTCGGTGAAGCGGGCGGCGATGATGCCCAGGCCGATCACGGGCACCGCCCCGGCGCCCATGCCCTGCAGGACGCGGCCCGCCATGAGCACCGGGAAGCTCGGCGCCGTGGCGCCCACCAGCGAGCCGGCGGTGAACAGCACGATCCCGATGCGCATCGGACGGCGCAGCCCGTGCAGGTCCGCCAGCCGGCCGAAGATCGCCGTGGTGATCGCGAAGGACAGCGAGTAGGCCGCGATCACCCACGCCGTGCCCGGCCCGTCCAAGCCCAGGTCCTCCCGCACCGTCGGCAGCGCCACGGCGATCGCCGACGAGCTCACCACCGTCAAGGCCACGAGCGTGCCCAGCAGCAGAGCCACGCGGCGCACCGACGCCTCAGGGGGGTCCAACGTGTCCTCGGTCATCGTTCCTCCCGCGCGCCGGCGATGGGCGCGAAG
>DATMKC010000052.1:0-2271 GCA_035553555.1 Egibacteraceae bacterium
CGGCAGGACCACGGGGTCACGAGGCGGCGCCGGCGGGATGGTGGGCGCGGGCTCCGGGGACGGCGGCTCCGATGCGGCGACCTCGGTCGCGCCGGGGCGGAACGCGGCCACGCCCACGCCGACGGTCGCGCCCGTCAGCGCCAGCGCCAGCGCGCCGATGAGGACCTTGCGGGACATCCGCATCTGCTGCGTCTTTCCGATCCGTGGGGAAGCGGGTTCGGGCGTTCAGACGCACAGGCCCGCCGGACGGTTGCCCCCGGCCGTCCCGACGGCACGGCCGGAAGCGCGTTCAGGGTAACCGCAGACCGCGTGCGCGGCCGGGCAGGCGCTACGCGTGCAGCCCGGAGACGAGCTTGTCGGCCGCGGTGTACGGGTCCATCTCGCGGGCGGCGACACGACGGGACAGCTCGTCGACGAGGTCGCCGCCCTCCACCTCGTGGAACCGCCGGCGCACCGTCTGCAGCGCGATCTCGCGCACCTGCAGGCGCGCGCGGTCCAGGCGCCGCCTCTGTCTGCGCCCCTCGTCCTGCAGCCAGGCGAAGTGCTCCTGCACGGCGTCGGCCAGCTCCGCGATGCCCTCGCCGGAGGACGCGACGGTCTTGCGGATGGGGGCGATCCAGTCGCCGTGGCCGAGCTGCTGCATGTCCCGAAGCTCCCGCGCGGTGCGGTCCGCGCCGTCGCGGTCGGCCTTGTTCACGCAGAACACGTCGGCCACTTCCAGAATCCCGGCCTTCGCCGCCTGGATGGCGTCGCCCATGCCGGGGGCAAGCGCCACGATCGTGGTGTCGGCGATGGAGGCGATCTCCACCTCCGCCTGCCCGACGCCCACGGTCTCCACGATGATCACGTCGAAGCCCGCCGCGTCCAACACCAGCAGCGCCTGTGGCGTCGCCCAGCTCAGCCCGCCCAGGTGGCCGCGGCTGGCCATCGAGCGCACGTACACGCCCGCGTCCATGACATGGTCCTGCATGCGCACGCGGTCGCCCAGCAGCGCGCCGCCCGAGAACGGCGACGACGGGTCCACGGCCAGCACCGCCACGGTCCTCCCGCGCGCGCGCCACTCACCGATCAGCCCGCTGGTCAGCGTGGACTTGCCGACGCCGGGCGGGCCGGTGATGCCGACGAGCTGGGCCGAGCCGGTGCGCGGGTGCAGCAGCGCGACGATCTCGCGGAGCTTGTCCTCCGAGCCGTCCTCGACGCGCGTGAGCACGCGCGCCAGGGCCCGCCGCTCGCCGGCCAGCAGCCGGTCGACGAGCTCACGGTTGTCCATCCAGTGGCCTTGGCTACAGCGCCGGTCGCCCGACGGCTACAGGGTCTCCATAGGCTGCATGCCTACAGGGTCTCAACGATGAGGGCGTCGCCCTGGCCGCCACCGCCGCACAGCGACGCCGCGCCGCGGCCGCCGCCGCGATTGCGCAGCTCGTTGATGAGCGTGACGGTGATGCGCGCGCCGGTGCAGCCGATCGGGTGGCCGAGCGCCACCGCGCCGCCGTTCACGTTCACCTTGTCGGCCGAGAGGCCGAGCAGGTTGGCGGAATGGATGGCGACCGAGGCGAACGCCTCGTTCATCTCGTACAGGTCCAGGCCGCCCGCCTCGACGCCGATCTTGGCCGCGGCCTTCTCGATCGCCGCCGCCGGCTGGTGGTGCAGGGACGGGTCGGGGCCGGCCACGGTGCCGTAGGACAGGATGCGCGCGAGCGGCGTCAGGCCCAGCTCTTCGGCCTTCTGGCGGGACGCGATGATCAGCGCCGCGCCGCCGTCGGAGACCTGGCTGGCGTTGCCGGCCGTGATGGTGCCGTCCTTGACGAACGCGGCGGTGAGGCTGGCCAGGCTCTCGGCCGTGGTGCCGGGACGCATGCCCTCGTCGGTGTCGACCACGACCGGGTCGCCCTTGCGCTGCGGGATCTCGACGCTCGTGACCTCGCCCGCGAACTTGCCGTCCTTCCAGGCGGTCACGGCGCGCTCGTGCGACATCGCCGACCACTCGTCCTGCGCCTGGCGGCTGATCGCGTACTCGGCGTTCTTCGCGTCGCTGCCCTCGCCCATGTGGCAGTTGTCGAAGGCGCACCACAGGCCGTCGTGGATCAAGGAGTCCAGGAGCACGCCGTTGCCCATGCGGTAGCCGGTGCGCGCCTTGGGCAGCACGTAGGGCGCGTTGGACATGGACTCCATGCCGCCCGCGACCACGATGTCGGCCTCGCCGAGCAGGACCTGCTGGTGCGCCAGGTTGATCGCCGTCATGCCGGAGGGGCAGACCTTGTTCACCGTGAC
>DATMKC010000053.1:0-2054 GCA_035553555.1 Egibacteraceae bacterium
GCCATGCCCGCCTGCGATCGGCGCGCGCTGGTGCCGGCGCTGCCGCCGCGCTACCCGGGTCGTCCACCACTGTCCTCCCCGCGGCGGTCGCGACGCGGGCCCTGCGCCCGCGCCCACGTTTCAGCGCCGCTCCTCCAACTGCTTGCACGAGACACACAGTGTGGCGGACGGGAACGCGGCCAGGCGCTCCACGGGGATGGCATTGCCGCACCGCTCACACCAGCCGTAGCCGCCCTCGTCGAGTCGCTCCAGGGCCCGCTCCACCTGGGTGATGCGCTCCAGGATGTTGTTCGCCAGAGAGATCTCCTGCTCCCGCTCGAACGTCTTGGTGCCGGTGTCGGCCTGGTCGTCGCCGGCCGAGTCGGTCAGCCGGTCGCGCTGCATCTCCGTGATCTCGGTGAGCGTCTGCTCGTACTCGGCGTGCAGCTCGTCGCGGCGGGCCGCCAGCGCCGCCCGGATCTGCTCCGTGTCCGCCTGGCTGCGGCTGGACCTCGCGGCCCCGGTCGGCTGGGCGGCGGTCTTGGTGTCGGCTGGCTTGGCCATCTTCGCTCCCTCGGCCGCGGGCGTCGCGGCGGTCGGCCGTGCCTGGTCCCGACCCACGGACGCCGGCGTGCGGGGCGCTGTGCCCCCGGTCGGCGCCGACCCCGCGGACCCGGCCGGAGCAGTCGGCTTGGCGGTGCTGGACTTGGCGGTGCTGGTCTTGGCGGCGGTCGCCTTGGCGGTGCCGGTCCTGGCGGACGTCGCCTTGGCCGTGCCGGTCCTGGCGGACGTCGCCTTGGCCGTCGCCGACGTCGCGGCCGCGGCCCCGGTGTCCGCCCTGGCGGCGGACCGGTCCGTCGCCGGGTCTCCGGACGCGCCGTGCTCGCCCGCTGCGGCCCCGGACCCGCCGCGCGGCGGGGTGGCCGCCTTCTTCCCCGGCGTGGCCTGAGCCGCCGCCGGGTGGTCGCCGGTGGTCCGCTTCGCCGACGCGCGCGCCCCCGCGGCGTTACGCGCAGCGTCTGACCGCTCGGCCATCGCGTCCCCCAGCTGCAAAAACGGCGCGCGGCAGGACGCCACGCACTCCGAGGTTGGCAAGAATACGGAACGTACACGCGTCCCGACAACCTGGCGCACCGTTCGTACTGAATTCGGCCTTTCTGCCCCTGCCGTTCAGGCGGGCATCCCGCCGTCACGGACCCTGATCGCCCCGCCCGTCCAACCACCGAGCCAGCCGCCCCCGACGGCTCACGGCCCGCAGACGGCTTTCGGTGGCCTCGCGGACGTCCGCGGTGGCCACGATCAGCAGGCTGTCGCCGGTACGCAGCCTGGTGTTGCGCCCGGGCACGAAGCCCACCCCGTCGCGCAGGACCAGGGTGACGACCGCACCCGCCGGCAACCGCAGCTCGTCCAGGTGCACCCCGGCGAGCCGGGAACCCACCGGCACGTCGACCTGGAGCAGGTCGGCGCGCATGCGCTCCAGCGGCGCGGTCTCCACCAGCAGCTCGGCGGCCTCACCCGGCGCGGTCACCCGCAGCCCCCACGCAACCGGCCGCAGCGTGCCCACCTGCACCAGGGTGAACACCACGACCAGCACGAAGACGGTGTCGAACAGGCCCGCCGCCCCCGGAACGGCCGCGGAGAGCGGAATGGTGGCCAGCACGATCGGCACCGCGCCCCGCAGCCCGGCCCAGGACAGGAACGCCTGCTCCCGAACGGTCACCCGGAACGGCAGCGCGCTGGCCACGACCGACGCGGGGCGGGCGAGGAGGAGCAGGACCGCACCGACCAGCAGCGCCGGCAGCACGGCGGCGCCCAGGCGGGACGGCGCCACCAGGAGCCCGAGCATCACGAACAGTCCGATCTGCGCGACCCAGGCCAGGCCCTCGGCGAAGCCGAGAATGGCGTGCCGGTGCGGCAGCCGCGCGTTGCCCAGCAGAACGCCGGCGACGTACACGGCCAGGAATCCGGAGGCGTGCGCGACCGCCCCGGCGGCGTACGCGAGTACGGTCAACGCCACCGCCGCGATCGGATAGAGCCCCGCGGACGGCAGGGCGGCGCGGCGCAGCGTCCAGCGG
>DATMKC010000054.1:0-2474 GCA_035553555.1 Egibacteraceae bacterium
GGACCGGGCCGACCAACCCGATCCCCGGCGACGACGACGGCCGCGGCGGGCCGGACTGCGAGCGCCACGCCGAGCGCGAGCGCGGCAACCAGCCGCGGCCGTCGTCGTCGCCGGGGATCGGGTTGGTCGGCCCGGTCCAGCTCACCACGTCCATGCCGCGCTGGATGTCGTTCGTCATCAGGTGGTAGGTGCGCGTGCCGTCGGCGTTGTCGGTGATCTTGAAGAAGTTCGCCACCCAGGTGTTCGCGCCCGGCAGCACGTAGGAGGCGATCTCCTCGAAGCGCAGCCCGTCCTCTTCCACGTGGTAGTCGAGCACCTTGATGCCCTGCGAGTAGTAGCCCATGATCAGCCGCTGCTCGTCCGGCACGTGGTGGAACACGTGGACGGTGCAGAACGACGGCGCGGGCACGATCACGTCGCCGATCCACACCGCCGGCTGCTCGCCGCCGGTCCCCGACAGCGGCGCGTGCGCGATGGCGGCCGGATCCGAGATGTCGAAGAAGTGCAGGCCGCCGTTGCCGTACGGGTTGTCGATGCCCGGCGCGCACGACGCGCCCGGCGGCACCACGCCGCCGCCGCGCTCGTCGGACACGATCAGGTAGTCGCCCACCTCCTGGGGCGTCGGGACGCTCTGATGCGAGACCGCGACGCCCCGGTCGGCGGACACGTTGTGGTTGGTGTTGCCGGCGGTGGTGCCGACGTGGTTGAAGAAGCCGACCAGCTCCCAGCCGGCCGCGAAGGCCGAGCCCTTGCTGGTGTGCATCGCGCAGTTGGTGACGTTCGCGCCGGTCAGCGTGCCGTCGGCGGTGGTGCACGCCAGCGGCACCGAGTCCGGATGGAGGTCGCCGTCCCCGTCCACCAGGCCGGCGACGTCGAGGATCACTTCGCCCTTCAGCCCCGAGCAGTACAGGCGGTCGCCGACGGACGTGGAGTCGTGGCAGCTCGCCGAGCCGCCGGAGGGCTCCCCGTCCTCGGTGGTGGTCTGCTGCGTCCAGTGGTCCTCGAACGGGATGCGGTAGACGTCCGGCGCGCAGTGCGCGCGCTTGTCCTCCAGGCTCAAGCCCTCCGGCATCGTGCCGCCCGACGCGGCCGTGAGGCAGCTGCGCAGGTCCATGAAGTCGACCCAGTTGCGGTTGGAGGAGTCGGAGTTGTTGCTGTAGACGATCCAGGGGCGCTCCTGGTCCACCGTCAGCGTGTGGGTGGTGCCGGGGAAGCGCACCAGGTGCAGCTCGCGGACCTCGAAGCCCTCCTCGCCCAGCCCGCTGACGTCGACGATCTCGATGCCGCCGCCCGCCGGGTCGTGGCAGCGGCCGGTGGCGTCGGTCGCGTCCACCAGGAGCTCCGGCTCCGTCAGCGGCACCGGCTCAACGTCGTGCTGCAGGCCCAGCGTGCCGGCCGGGTTGGCGGTCGGGCAGTTCGCGGAGCCGTGGTCGGCGACCCAGCGCACGTCCAGTTCGCCGTCGCCGTCCAGGAGCTGGACGATGCGCTGGCCGACGTGGCCCTCGTCGCCCTGGCCCAGCGTCCCGCCGGAGGCGTAGGTCGCGCCATCTTTCTCGAAGAACCACAGGTCACTTCCCGGGTTCGGGGGGAAGTGTTGGAGGTGCTCCCAGGCGCCCGCGCCGGTGGCCCGCCCGTCCGCGGCGATCCCGTCGGTGGGCGCGAGGGGAGACGTGGGATCGGTGTGGTCCGCGGCCGCCGGAACGGCGAACGCGACGAGCAGGAAGAAGGCGGCGATGACCGGAACGGCCGGGCGAGCTCTGCGCATGGGCGACCCTCGATGACGGCTGGCGTGGCCGATTTCGGCCCATTCGGGCACCCGGTACCCCTGCTGTCAGGGCTTCACCCGCTGGATTCCGTAAGTTCGGCGCTGCCGCCGGCGGGCGTCCTGGCGCTGTGGGCGCTGCTCGCCGTGGGCGCCGGCGGGTGGCTCGGCGCCAGGCTGGGCCAGTCACGCCCGGCCGCCGACGTGCCGGCGCACCACGCCGCCGAGCCGCTGGGCCCGTGGCGCGCCGCCGGCCGCGTGGCCGGCGTGGCGCTGCTCGCCCTGGCTATCGTGGCCGGGCGGCTGGGCAACCCCCGGGAGCTGTCCAACATCGCCCCGGCCCTGGTGGTGGGCGTGGCGTGGCCGGCGCTGCTGGCGGGGTCCGCGCTGTTCGGGCGGGTGTGGGCGGTGCTGGACCCATGGGACGGCATCGCGCGCGTGCTGCGCGCGCCGGCGGGCGAGGCGGAGCCGGGCGACGTCTGGCCGGCGGCCGCGGTGGCGCTGCTGTGGACGTGGTACCTCGCGGTGCCGTTCGACGCGCTGTCACCGCGCAACGTCGGCCTCGCGCTGGCGCTGTACTCGCTGGTCACCGTGGCCGGCTGCCTGGTGGCCGGGCGTGCCGGCTGGCTGGCGCGCGCCGAGCTGTTCGGCCTGCTTTCGCGCTGGCTGGCACTGTGGCGCCGCGGCGCCACAGTGCCAGCCAGCGCGAAAG
>DATMKC010000055.1:0-12153 GCA_035553555.1 Egibacteraceae bacterium
GGCGCCGGCCGCGTACGGGCTGCTGCGGGTCGACGGCCTCGACCACCACGTTGCCGACCATCAGCATGCGCACGCCGGCGCGGATCTGCGCGCGGAAGGGGCCGAGGTCGTGGCCGCGCAGCTCCCCGGGCGCGGCGTCCACGCGGGGCAGCTCGCCGGCGGCGGGGGCGCGCGCCCGGCCGGCGCCCGGGAAGTGCTTGGGGGCCGGCAGGACGCCGCCGCTCCACAGCCCCCGCGCGTAGGCGAGCGCGTACGCGCCGGCCTCCTCGGGGTCCCCGGAGAACGAGCGGTCGCCGATCATGCCCGTCGCGGGGCCGTCGTCGACGTCCGCCACCGGGGCGAACACCACGTCCATGCCGAGGTTGGCCAGCTCCACGCCGAGCTGCCGGGCGAAGCGTTCGACGTCGGCGGGGCTGCCGCGCTTGGCCAGCGTGCGCGCCGCGGAGAAGCGGCCCAGCACCTCGCCGAAGTTGGACACCCTGCCGGTTTCCTCGTCGGTGGTCACCAGCAGCGGCCGGTCGCTGCCGTCGCGCATGGCGCCGACGAGGCGGCGCACCTGCGCGGCGTTGCGGACGTTGCTCTTCTCGATCAGCACGCCGCCGACCTGCAGGTTCACCAGGTCGGCCACCAGCGGATGGTTCGGCGCCAGCACGCCCGGGAGCCCGGCGACCAGGACCTCGCCCGCCAGCCGCTCCGCCGCGACCTGGCAGCCCGGGTCGGCCGGGGCCGGCCTGGCGGAGGGCAGTTGCGCCCCGGCGGCGGCCCGCTGCGCCGACGGCTGCGCCGCGCCGAGCGCGAGCACGGCGGCGAGGCCCAGCGCGAAGCCGGCCACAAGGGGGGGAAGGTCCCAGCGCACGACGCCTGAGCGTACCCGCGTCCGCGCCCGGCGCGGAATCGGCCGCGCCTAGCTCGCCTTGGACAGCAGCCGCTCGTCCTCGCCGATGAGCGCCGCCAGCTCCTCGAGGTCGCCGGAGCCGATGATGACCTCGCCGGACTTCACCTTGGCGGCGTACTCGTCCACGTACTCCTGGCCGGACAGCATCATCAGCTCGTACATCAGCTCGTCCGTGGCCGAGCGCAGCACGAAGCGGTCGTTCTCCATCCCGGCGTAGCGGGAGAAGTCCAGCGGCCGGCCCACGCGGACGCCGACCCGGCGGATCTTGGGGATGTTGGCGCCCGGCGGCAGGATCTCGAAGGTCCCGATCATGGCGACCGGGATGATCGGCGCGCCGCTGCGCAGGGCCAGCCGCACCGGCCCGGTCTTGCCGCGGTACAGCCGGCCGTCCGGGGAGCGCGTGCCCTCCGGGTAGATGCCCAGCAGGCGGCCCGACTCCAGGATCTCCTGGCCCTTGCGCAGGGACGCCTCGCCGGCGTCGCCGCCCTGGCGGTGCACCGGCATCACGCCGACGCCTTCGAAGAACCAGCGCTTCCAGCCCTGGAAGTAGTCGCTCTTGCCCAGGAAGAACACCGGGCGCTCCAGCATCGCCGGCAGGAAGATGGAGTCCAGGAACGACAGGTGGTTGGACGCCAGAATGGCCGGCCCGCTGGAGGGGATGTGCTCCATGCCCTCCGTCCACGGCCGGTACAGCGCGTTGAGCACCGGCGGGATGATCCCATGGAGGAACCGGTACAACCCTGGTGCCCGCTCCCCTGTCGTGCCCACTGTGGCCGCCACCCCTCCTCGCTCATCCCGCCAATGGCGGAGTCTACGCCTCTGCCCGGAATGTTCTACCGCAACGTCGTCACAGGGGTGACTGCCCCACGGGACAAGGCGCGATGCGGCCCGGCGCGTGAAGAACCATCCGAAAACGGTGGTTTCCGGTCCAACCAGCCGCTGCGGCCGCTGGGCACGGCGCCGGCGTGGCAGGCTTGACGGATGGACCCCTTCGACGAGCCAGGCCCGGACAGCGACGAGGACGGCCCGCCGCTCGTGATGGAGCGGCTGCGCAAGTTCGGCTGGGTCGCGGTCGTGCTGGCCCCGCTGCTGGTGATCACGCTGGCGCAGATCTCCATCGGCGTGGAGTGGGCCATCATCGTCTTCGTCGGCGGGCTCGTCGCCATCACGGCCTGGCGCCAGCGCGAGGACGGCTGACGCTCAGCCGGCCTCGAGCGCCAGCAGGGCGGCGCCGACGAGGCCGGCGTCGTCGCCCAGCGCCGCGGCGACCACCGGCGTGGGCTGCCGGTGCGCCCCGCCGATGACGCGCGCCGCGGCCGCCTCCCGCGCCGGCCCCAGCAGCATCTCGCCCGCCTGCATCGCGCCGCCGCCCACCACCACGAGGTCCGGGTCCAACGCGTTCACCAGCGACGCGATGCCGACGCCCAGCCAGAACCCGCACTCGGCCAGCACCGCGGTCGCCAGCTCGTCGCCGGCCTGGGCCGCCAGCGTCACGGACTTGCCGGTCGGCGCGCTCCCCTCGCCGGCGAGCGCGGACCCGTGGCCCGCGGCCAGCCGCTGCGCCGCCGTGCGCCCGATCGCGGTGCCGCTGGCCAGCGCCTCCAGGCAGCCGCGGTTGCCGCAGCCGCACAGCGGACCGCCCTCGGCGACCACGATGTGGCCGAACTCGGCGGCCATGCCGTGCGCGCCGCGCACCAGCGCGCCGTCCTGGACCAGCCCCCCGCCGATGCCCGTGCCGACGGTGAGCATCACCACGGTCCCCTCGATGTCGCGCGCCGCACCGGCGCGGCACTCGCCCCAGGCGGCGACGTTGGCGTCGTTGTCGGCGCGCACGGCCACGCCCAGCGCCTCGCTCAGGCGCGCCGCGAGCGGCACCTCGTCCCAGCCGGGGATGTTCGGCGAGTAGCGCAGCACGCCGGAGCGGTCGAACACGCCGGCCGCGCCGACCCCCACCGGCAGGGGCGCCCCGCCCGCCTGGCGCCACAGGTCGGCGACCAGCGCCGCGATGGCGTCGGTGACCGCGTCGCCGCCCTGCGGCGGCGTCGGCACGCGCGCGCGCACGCGGACCGTGCCGTCGGCGCCGACCACGCCGCCCACCGTCTTGGTGCCGCCGACGTCGACGCCGACGGCGGCGGCCGGCGCGGGGGCGCCGCGCAATCAGAACCTCAGCAGCGCGGCGACGGGGTGGCCGTCCAGGCGCACCTCGTCGCGGAAGAACTCGATGTGGGCGCCGCTGCGCACGGCCTCCTCGATCACCTCGTCCACCACGTCGTCGACCGGCTCGACCGGGGTGCCGAACGCGGCGGCCTCGTCCTCGTGCAGGGCCAGGGCGCCGTTGGCGCTGCGCCAGCCCGGCACGCCGGTGCCCTCCACCACGAACAGCGTCTCGACCCGCTTGCCGTTGACCGCCTCCAGCACGTGGCGCAGGCCGCGCGCGGCCTTCTCCGCCTGGCCCTGGGCGGCGGCCAGCCGCTCCAGCAGCTCGGCGCGCCGGGCGCTCACCAGCTCCTGCTCCACCGCCCGCAGCCGCTCCAGGATGGTGTTGCGGTCGGCGTAGGCGTCGAGGTTCTGCGGCTCGCCGTGGACGATCTTCTGCAGGTACGGGTGGAGCTGGCGCTGGAAGTCGACCACTTCCTCGTGCGGGCCGGCCAGCACCAGGGCGTCCATCGGCTGCTCCTCGTGCAGCAGGCGCAGCACCTCCGCGGTGTCCTTGAAGTGGTGCAGGACCTCGTGCTCGATGCCCAGCTCGAAGCGCCGCTGCGACCAGCCGCCCTGGACGTGCTGGCCGTGCACGTCGCTCACCAGGCCCTGCCACGTCCACAGCCGCCCGAGCTGGTAGCGCAGGATCATCGCCTTGTCGCGCTGGACCAGCGCCAGGCCGATGTGGTGGTAGCGGCCCAGCATGGCCTCCAGCGGCACCACGTACGGGCGGTCGCCCACGCGGGCGACGTTGCGGAAGCCCTCGGCGATCTGCACCGTCTCGAAGATCTCCCCGCCGCACGCGAACAGCGCCAGCCCGCGCGTGTCGCCGCGCTCGAACTCGCGGCGCACCCAGCGGGAGATCTCCTCGACGTCGGCGTGGACGCCTTCGCGCCGCCGCACGTCCAGCTTGTCGGCGGCCTTGCGGACGTCGCGCAGCAGCGCGTCCAGGCGGGCCTCGTAGTCCGCCGCCTTGGGGAAGCGTGCCCCGTCGGTGTTGAGGTAGACGCTGGTGACCGAGACTCTGCCCACCGGCCGGTCGACGAGCTTGCGGATGTCGGCGGCGGTGACGTCCATCCTTCCTCCTGTCGTCTTCGCGGCGCGCCCTGCTGGGGGCGCACGCTAGCCCATCGGCCGCAGTCCTGCCCCGGTCAGTCCACCTTGATGCGTTCGAAGCGGGCGGAGCGCTCCTGGGCGGCCTGCTCGTAGGCCTCGGCCTGGGTCTCCACCACCGCGCGCAGCGCCAGAGTGAGTTCGCGGGCCGCGGCCAGCAGGTGCTGGGTGACCTCCGGCCTGGCCTGCGTCATGGCCTGCAGGAACACGCACACGGGGCACAGCAGGCACTCCTGACTGCCGCCGACGCCGCCGGGCAGCGTGTGGGCGTGCCCGTCCGGCGGCGGATGGTCCTGGCCGTTGCCGTCACTGTCGCTCATGTGGCCCGAGTCTAGGTGCTCGCCCGCTGGGGCTGCGCCGCCCGGGGGCTGAAGCGCACTTCCAGGCGCCCGTCGCGCAGCGCGGCGCCGGCGACGTCGCTGCGCCCGAGCGCCGCCGGCAGCGCGACCTTGCGCACGTGCGAGCCGACCTTGACGGTCAGCTCCGCGCCGCGGTGGAACAGGTCCAGGTCGGCCTTGTCGGCGAACGGCAGCGCCAGGCGCAGCAGCCAGTCCTCGCCCTCGCGCTCGAACGTCAGCGGCGTGCCCTCGTGCAGGACGGCCTCCACCGCCTGCTCGCCGTACAGCTCGGCGGCCAGGCGGCCGAGCGCCTCGGCGCCGATCGGCTCGGCGTCGAACAGCGGCGCGGTCAGCACCGGCACGCCCGCGAAGCCGTCGCGCACCGCCGCCAGGTGCTCGGCCTGGATCGCCTTCCAGCGGTCGAACCACGGGTCGGTGACCGTGGCGGGGATGAGGCGGTTCACCACCACGGCGTCCACCGAGTAGCCGAACAGGCTCAGGGCCGTCATGGTGCGCCGCGCCTCCGCGATCACCATGCGCTCGGCGTTGACCACCAGGCGCACGGTGGAGCGGCTGCCGTCGGACAGGATGTCGCGCACGCCGGCCAGCCGGCGGTACAGGTCCTCCACGGAGCCCAGCACCTTGTCCTGCGGCAGCGGCATGGTGGTCACGCGGCTGAGCACCGGCCGGCTCATGCGCGCCAGCGTGCGCCCCGCCGGGAACACGCGCTCCATGTACCAGCCCAGCGCGTCCGGCAGGCTCAGCAGCCGCAGCGTCTCGGCGGTGGGCGCGCAGTCGACCACCAAGAGGTCGTAGTTGCCGGCCTCGACGTGGTCGCGCACGTCGACCAGCGCGAAGATCTCCTCCAGGCCCGGGATGACCGACAGCTCCTCCGCCTCGATCTCCCCGACGCCGCCCCACTGCAGCAGGCCGATCAGGTAGCCCTGGATGTCGCGCCAGTGCTCCTCCAGGCGCGCCTGCGCGTCGATCTGCTCGGCGTCCAGGCGCGGGGCGACGCTGACGGGCCGGTCGCCCAGCGGCACGTCGAGCGCGTCGGCCAGCGAGTGCGCCGGGTCCGTGGACACCACCAGGGTGCGCAGGCCGGCGGCGGCGGCGCGCAGCGCGCTCGCCGCGGCGACGGACGTCTTGCCGACGCCGCCCTTGCCGGTGAACAGCAGGACGCGCACGCGGGGCCTAGGCCAGCGACTCGACGCGCTGCTTCATGCCCTTCAGGGCCGAGTCCACGATCTTCTTGGTGGCCTTGCGCTTGAGGATGCCGGGCACGGAGATGGTGGGGTCGACCTCGAGCTGGTAGGTCACCTTGGTCTGGCCGCCGCCGGCGTCCTCCAGCGTGTAGCTGCCGTCGACCTTGCGCACCTGCTCGCCCTCCACCAGGTGCCACGACATCGACGTGTCCGTGTAGGTGTAGGCCAGCGTGTAGCTGGTGGTCATGATCATGGCGTCCAGCACGAAGCGGACCTTGGTGGCCCAGCCGTCGTCGTCGGTCTCCAGCACCTCGACGCTTTTGAAGTCCGGCTGCCAGTCCGGGTAGGCGTCGAAGTCCGCGATCACGTCCATGATCGTGTCGGCGTCCGCCTTCACGAGGATGCTCTCCCGCACCGTCTCGCTCACGTCCTGCTCCTCTCCTGCCGTGGAGGGGGAATCCTAGGGCGTGGGCGGGGCCGGGCGCGCAACGCTCAGGGCGCGGCGACGCCGCCCCCCTGCTCCGCGGCCTGGCCCGCCTGGGCGGCCGCGACCTTGCGCGCGTGGGCCTCGACCCCCGCCTGGAACTCGGCGATGGCGTCGCGCTGGTCGGCCAGCAGGCGCGGGTCGGGGTCCGTGCCGGGCAGGCGGCCGCCCTCGCAGCGGTCCTTGAGGGCGTGCAGCGCCTCGCGCGCGACGGCGCGGTGGTCGCGCGTCAGGCGGCGGGCGCGGCGGGCGCCTCCGCGGGTCTCCACGCGGAGCAGGTAGTTGACGACCACGCCGTTGGGCTCGTCGGTGTAGAAGAACTCTGCCTCGCCGGTCAGCGCGCGGCCCGTGAAGCGGTAGGACACGCCGAGGTTCGGGCGGCGCTTGACGATCTCGACGGTGACGCGGTGGCTGCGGCGCAGCAGGCCGGGCGGCCGGAACGCCAGCTCGACGCGGTCCGCGCCCGCGCCGCGGGCGCGCACGCCCGGCCACCACTGGCCGTAGCGGTCCAGAGGCAGGGCGAGCAGCGCGTGCACGTCGCGCCGCCGCGCGCGCACGAACCCGGTGTCCCACGTCTCGATCCGCATGACGCCCCGCAGGCTACCCGCCCCATCCCCCCGAGTTGGAAGATCAGGGCCGTATGTGGGCCACATCTTCCAACTTGGAGGGTCAGGCCCGTATGTGGGCCAGATCTTCCAACTCGGGCGATCAGGTGAGCAGCAGGGCGAGCCAGGCCAGGGCCGCCAGCCCGTAGCCGCTGGCAGCGCGCAGCACCGTCGCGCGCTCCTGCCCGCGCACCGCGCTCCACACCATGCCCAGCAGGAAGCCGGCCAGGAAGCCGCCCAGGTGGGCCTGCCAGGCGATCTGCGGCACCAGGATGGGCAGCGCCGCGTTGATCCCGAGCAGCATGAGCATCTGCCGCAGCTGCGCCTGGCCCATCACGGTGTGGCGGTTGGCCACGGCGATCGCCGTCCAGGCGCCGAACAGGCCGAAGATCGCGCCCGAGGCGCCGACCGCGAAGCCGCCCGGCTCGCCCAGCCACAGGTACGCCAGCCCGCCGCACAAAAGCGACGCCAGGTACATGCCGCCGAACGCGGTGGAGCCGGCCTCGCGCTCCAGCGGCGGCCCGAACGCCGACAGCGCCCACATGTTGAACAGGATGTGCGTGAAGCCGGCGTGCAGGAAGCCGGCCGTCACCACCCGGTAGCTGTCGCCCGCCAGCACGGAGGCGTTGTGCTGGCCGAACCACAGGAACAGCTCGCGGCCCACCGCGGGCGCCAGCAGGCCCAGCACGAACACGGCGGCGGCCACGCCGATGACGCCCATGCTGACCGGGGCGGTGTCGCGGCGGACCGCGCGGATGCGCGGGCCGGTGTCGCGCGCGCACTCCGGGCAGCGCTGGCCGACCGGCGCCGGCGTGACGCAGTCCCAGCACACCGGCCGGTCACAGTGCGTGCACGCCAGCCGCGTCTCCCGGTCGGGGTGGCGGTAGCAGACGGGGATGGTTCGCTCGGCTTCCACGCCGTCCACCCTAATGGGACTGCAACGGCTCTGCTGAATGCGGCAGGGTGTTGTCCGAGCCGACCTGGCGGGTGAGCACTGCGTTGCCCAGGGCCATTGTGAGCCCTATGGCTAGACCGTGCCCCCGTCGGGCGGTGAGGAGGAGTGACGACTGGTGGGATGGCGTGCCTGTTCGAGCACTGATCCATTAGGCCGTGCGCGTGCCTCCTCCTGCGGCTCGAGACCGTGTCCTTGCGGCTTCCCCGATTGGAGATAGGCGAGATGATCTTCGTCGGCATTGACTGGTCGGAGCGTCATCACGACGTGGAGGTGCAACGCGATGACGGCACCACGGTGGAGCGGGCACGCGTGGGTGAGGGGCTGGAAGGCGCCGCCAGGCTGCATGCCCTGCTGGCCGCCCACGCCGAGGATCCCGGCGAGGTCGTGATCGGCATCGAGACCGACCGGGGCCTGCTGGTCGGCTCGCTGGCGGCTGCCGGCTATCAGGTGTTCGCAGTCAATCCGAAAGCAGTCAGCCGTTACCGGGACCGCCACGCGATGTCGGGGGCAAAGTCCGACGCCCGGGACGCCAAGGTCCTGGCCGATCTGGTGCGCACCGACCGGCACAACCACCGGCCGATCGCCGGTGACAGCGACCTGGCCGCGGCGATCAAAGTGACCGCCCGGGCGCACCAAAACCTGATCTGGACCCGGCAACGCCAGCTAAATCAGCTGCGCAACACGTTGCGCGACTACTACCCGGCAGCGCTGGAAGCGTTCGGCACCGACCTGGCGCACCCTGACGCGGTCGCGGTTCTGACCAAGGCGCCCACACCCGAACGCGGCCGGCGCCTGTCGACCGCGCAGATCGCCTCGGCGCTGCGCCGCGCGGGCCGCAAACGCAACATCGACAGCCGCGCCGCGGCGATCCGCGACGCACTACGCACACCGCAACTGTCGGCGCCACCAGCGGTCGCCGACGCCTACGGCGACACCACCAAGGCCTTGTTCGGCGTGATCGGCGCACTGACCGCCCAGATCAGCGAGCTCGAAGCCGCGCTGACCGACCGTTTTGAGCAGCACCCGGACGCCGACATCTACCGCAGTCTGGCCGGACTTGGTGTCATCCTCGGCGCCCGGGTGCTCGCGGAATTCGGGGACGACCCCGACCGCTACGCCGATGCTAAAGCCCGCCGCAACTACGCGGGGAGCTCCCCCATCACCAAAGCCTCGGGCACACGCCGCGTCGTGCTCGCCCGCTACGTCCGCAACCGTCGCCTCGCCGACGCGCTCACATGGTGGGCGTTCTGCTCCCTGACCACCTCTCCCGGAGCCAGAGCGTTCTACGACCGTCACCGCGCCAACGGCCACACCCACCACCAAGCACTTCGCGCCCTGTCGAACCGCTGGGTCGGCATCCTCCACGGCTGTCTGCGCCACCACACCCCCTACGACGAAACCGCCGCCTGGAGACACCGCAACGAGCAACTCCCAACCGCTGCTTGACGCACTCCAGCCGTGGGATGTCTAGCCGTCCTCCTCCGAGGCCCCGCCAAGACCGCGGGCCAGGCCCACGCCGGCGGCGAGGCGGCGGTGCTCCTCGGCGGCCAGGCGCAGGAAGCCCTCCGCCATACCGGCGCCGTCCAGTCCCCCGGCGCCGCTGCGGTAGGCCGCCAGCCCCGCGCACACGCGCACGTAGTCCACCGACTCCAGGGCGGTCGCGTAGCGGCGCAGCGCCGTCTCCTTGCGCGCCCAGACGGCCGTGACGTCCAGCAGCGCGTCCACCGGCGCGGCCGCCCACACCTCGTAGCCGTACGTGTCGGCGTCCAGGCCCGCGGCGGCGACCGCCGCGTTCGCGGCGCGGTGGTCGGCGTGCGGGTCCAGCAGGGACGGCAGGTACACCGTGCGCGCCCCCGCGCCGTGCCGGGCCACCGCCTCGGCCAGCTCCCCGGCGTGGCCCGCCAGCGCGCCGTCGGGCAGGCGCAGGAACACCGGCTCGCCGATGCCGAGGTCCGCGCAGGCGGCGCGGCACTCCGCCTCGCGCGCCGCGGCCACGTCGCCGCTGCCGCCACGGGTCGCCTCGCCGCTGGTGGCCACCAGGACCGTCACGGCGTCGCCGCGGCGGGCGTGGCGCGCCAGCGCGCCACCGCAGCCGATGGTCTCGTCGTCGGGGTGGGGCGCCACCACCAGGACCGGTCCCTCGGGAGGGCCGGGCAGCACGGCGGGACCGGCGGCGGCGCGCGCGCCCAGCGCCAGGGCGAGCTCGCGCAGGTCCGGGGACAGCGATCGGGCCGCCCCCCGGGCGGCCCGATGCAGCAGTCTGCGGGCGCGGCTCACTTCTGGTACAGGCCCTCGATCGCCTCGCCGAAGTGGTCCACCACGTTCTTGCGCCGCACCTTCAGCGACGGCGTGAGCTCGTCGTCCTCGATGGTGAAGTCGCGTTCCAGGATGGCGAACTTGCGGATCGCCTCGGCCTTGCTGACCGCGGCGTTGCCGTGGTCGATCGCCTTCTGAACCTCGGCGAGCACCGCCGGGTCGTCCTTGAGCTGGGCGACCGTGGTGCCGGACAGGCCGTGCTCCTTGGCGAAGGCCGCCAGCTCCTCGGGCTCCAGGGTGATCAGGCAGGCCACGAACGGCCGGTTGTCACCGACGACCATCGCCTGGGACACCAGGCGGTTGGCCTTGATGCGCTCCTCCAGCACGGCGGGCGCGACGTTCTTGCCGCCGGCCGTGACGATGATCTCCTTCTTGCGGCCGGTGATGGCCAGGTAGCCCTGGTCGTCCAGCTCGCCGATGTCGCCGGAGTGGAACCAGCCGTCGTCCTCCAGCACCTCCGAGGACGCGGCGTCGTTCTTGTAGTAGCCGGTGAAGACGTTGCCGCCCTTGATGAGGATCTCGCCGTCCTCGGCGATCTTGATCTCCACGCCGGGCAGCGGCTGGCCGACCGTGCCGATCTTGAACGCCTGCGGGGAGTTCGCCGTTGCCGGGGCGCTGGTCTCCGTGAGGCCGTAGCCCTCCAGGATGGTGATGCCGGCGGCGTGGAAGAAGTGCGCGAGGTGCGGGGCCAGCGGCGCGCCGCCGGACACGCAGTAGCGCACGCGCCCGCCGAGCGCGTCGCGCAGCTTGGAGTAGACGAGCTTGTCGGCCACGGCGTGCTTCACGTTGACGCCCAGGCCCGGGTTGCGGCCTTCGTTCTTGGCTTCGCTCCACGCGTACGCGGTCTGCACCGCGAAGTCGAACACCTTGCGCTTGGGGCCCTCGGCCTTGCGCTGCGCGCCGTTGAACACCTTCTCGAACACGCGCGGCACGCTCAGCAGGAACGTGGGCGAGAAGCTGACCAGGTCCTCCTGGAGCTGGTCGATGCCGCGCGAGTAGCCCAGCGTCACGTCGCTCTCCAGGCAGCCGAACTGGATCAGCCGCGCGAACACGTGCGCCAGCGGCAGGAACAGCAGCGTGGACTCCTCGCCGCCGAACAGCTCGCGCAGGTTCTGCTCGGTCTGCCGCGCCGTCCACACCAGGTTGTGGTGGGTGAGCATGCAGCCCTTGGGGTTCCCGGTCGTGCCCGACGTGTAGATGATCGAGGCGAGGTCGGCGGCCTTGACCTTCTTGGCCCGCTCCAGCACCTGCGCGCGCCCGGCGTCGTCGCCGCGCTCGGCCAGCGCGTCCAGGCCGGCGTCGGCGAACACGAAGATCTCGCTGAGGTTCTTGGCCTGCTCGCGCGCCTCGTCCAGGTTCTTGGCGTGCTCGGCCTTCTGCGCGAACGCGAGCTTGGCGCCGGAGTCGGACAGGATCCAGGCGCACTGCTCCACGGAGCTGGTCTCGTAGATCGGCACGGTGACGCCGCCGACGCTGAGGATGGCCAGGTCGGCGATGGTCCAGTCCAGGCACGTGCCGCTCATCAGCGCGACGCGGTCACCCGGCTCGATCCCGGCGGCGATGAGCCCGGCGCCGACGGCGGCGACGCGGTCGCCGAGCTGCTTCCAGGTCAGGCCCCGCCACGAGCCGTTCGTCCAGTGGCGCAGGATCTCGCGACCGGTGGACGTGGCGGCGCGCTCCCACAGCCGCGTGGTGAGGTTCTGGTCGGGCGCGACCTCGACTGGGGTCCTGCCCTTGACGTGCGTGATGGCCATGTCCTCGCTCCCTGGCATGTTCTGGCGTTGGCGGTGCGGCAGAGCCTATGCGACCGCGACAGCGCGCATTCTTACCGGATCAGGCAGCCGGCACGCCCCCCGGAGACTGCTCGGGAGACTGCCCCGGAGACCGCTCGGGTCGGCGCTCGGCGTCGCGGAGAAAGGCCCGGACCGCCGTGAGCCACCTCTCCGGGTTCTCCTTCTGTGGCGAATGGTAACTGACGGGGATCACGGCGCGCTCGGCCCCCGGGATGGCGGCGGCGAGGGCCCGCTGCTCGGGCTCCTGCCA
>DATMKC010000056.1:0-3593 GCA_035553555.1 Egibacteraceae bacterium
GTCCAGCTCGATGCCCTTGACCAGGCTCACCGCGATGGCGTCGCGCGGCACGATCGGCTTCCACGCCGACAGCGCGTCGCGCAGGCCGACGGACGGCACGCCGAGCACCACGATCTCAGCGCCCTCCAGCGCCTCCTCCGCCTCCGGGGTGGCGCGCAGCGTGTCGGGCAGGACCACGTCGCCCAGGTAGCCGGAGTTGCGGTGCTCCCGGTTGACCTCGTCGGCCACCTCCGCCCGGCGCGCCCACAGCACGACGTCCTCGCCGGCGTCGGCGCAGAGCATCGCGTACGCGGTGCCCCACGACCCGGCGCCCATGACCGCGACCTTGCCCATCGGGGTCCTTTCTGGCCGACTGCTTGCCACGTGCTCGGCAGGGCGCCGCGAGTCTACGCGCCGGCCGCGCTACCGTGAGCGGCATGGACACCGTCGCCGTCGTGCCGCTGAAGGCACTGGACCGGGCCAAGGAGCGCCTGTCCCCACACCTGGACGCCGGTGCGCGCCGGGCGCTGGCCGGCTGGATGCTCGGCCGCGTCATCGAGGCGTGCGCGGGCTGCCGGCACGTCCAGCGCGTGCTGGTGGTGGCCGGCGACGAGCACGGCGCCGAGCTGGCCGTGGCCGCGGGCGCCGAGGCGCTGCTGCAGCCGGTCCCCGGCCTCACCGCGTCACTGGACGCCGCCGACGCCATGCTCGCCGGCGCCGCGGCCACCCTGGTGGTGGCCGCCGACCTGCCGCTGGCGCTGGCCGAGGACCTGGAGCGGGTGGTGGAGGCGGCACCGGACGGGCCCGCGGTGGTGGTGGCGCCCACCAGCGATGGCGGCACGGCCGCGCTGTACCGGCGGCCCGGGCGCGTCATCGGCACCGCCTACGGGCCGGGGTCGGCCGACGCCCACCTGTCGCTGGCCCGCGCGGCCGGCGCGGCCGGCGTGCGCCTGCACCTGCCGCGACTGGCCCTGGACATCGACACGCCCCAGCAGCTGGCGGAATGGCGCAGCCGTTTCCCGGCGAGCCTCCCCGGCGCGTAACCTGCAGCGGGCCGGCGCGAGCGGGCCGGTCAGCGTGACGCGGGACGTGGAAGGAGCCGGGACCTCATGGCGCAGGGCACCATCAAGGAATTTGACATCACGACCCGGTCGGGCGTCGTGGCCCTGGACAACCAGGACGAGCTGCCGATCGACGCGGAGACCTTCGCCGCATCCGGGCTGCTCGAGCTCCGGCTTGGCCAGCGTGTGCGCTTCTCCATCGAGGGCGACGGCGACAGCCGGAGGGTCCGCGACCTCGACCTGGTGAGCTTCTAGGCTGTCCTATCCCCGAGTGATGGCGACACGTCGGGGGTTCGGCTCCTGACACAGCACAGCGGCGCATCCTGCTGCTTGACCGCCAAGTCGAGCAAAGGAGCGCCGCTGTGAGCGTTGATGATGCCTTGTTCCGCTTCCGTGTGCGGGTGTTCGCCCTGGCCGAGGAAATGGGCTCGGTGCGGGGCGCGTGCCGGGCGATGGGCGTGCATCCCTCGACGTTTTACCGGTGGAAGAAGCTGGTCGAACGTTACGGGCTGGAGGCGCTGCGACCGCGGGAGCGTCGCCACCCTCGGATGCCCAACGCGACGTCGGTGTTCGTCGAGCACCGGGTCCTCGCGTTCGCGATCGCTCACCCGGGGTTCGGGCCAGCGCGCATCGCCGCGGAGCTCACCCGTGACAAGTGGGGCGGGATCGTGCTGTCACCCAACGGGGTGTGGCGCATCCTGAAGCGCCATGGGCTGAACACACGCGCCAAGCGCTTGGCGTTGGTCGCCGGCTACGCCGCCCCACCCGAGCTCGACCGTGAGGCCGACAAGCAGCCCGAGCGGCACATCAACGCGGAAAAGCCCGGCGATGTCGTGCAGTTCGACTGCTTCCAGATCGGCCGGCTCAAGGGCACCAGCGGCGTGGCGTGGCAGTACACCGCCATCGATGTCGCCTCCTCCTACACGTGGGCCGAGATCTGGGTCACCCCCAAGAACCCCTCGCCCCGGTGGACCAGCACGCTCGCCCGCCGTGTCGCCGCCGATCTCGCCGAGCACGGCTGGCAACTCGGCCGCGTAACCACCGACGGCGGCGGGGAGTTCCGCGCGAACGAGTTCCGCGACACCGTCGCCAAGCTCGGCGCAGACCACGTCGTGGTGACCCGCCCGCAGTCCAACGGCTGTGTCGAACGGGTCCAGCTGACGATCCTCAACGAGTGCTGGCGACCCGCCTTCGCCCGCCACCTCATCCCTCGCTACACGGCCCTGCGACACGACCTCGAACGCTACCTGCGCTACTACAACACCGACCGCGCCCACACCGGCCGCAACAACAAGGGCCGAGTGCCCATCGAGATCCTCGGCAAGGCCAAGATGTGGGCACACTGACCACCACCCGCAGCAGGAAGCGTCGCTGCTACTCGGGGACAGGACATTCTAGGCGGCCCGCCGGAAGCCCGCGAACGGCAGAGCGCCCGGGAGATCCCGGGCGCTCTGGATTTTCCGACCTCTTGTGCCGCGGAGCGGCTACTTCTTGCGGGGAGTGACCTTCTTCGCCACCTTCCGCGCGGGGGCCTTCTTGGCCGGCGCCTTCCTGGCCGCCGCCTTCTTGGCCGGCGCCTTCTTGGCCGCCGCCTTCTTCGCGGGCGCCTTCTTGGCCGGCGCCTTCTTCGCGGGCGCCTTCTTGGCCGCCGCCTTCTTCGCGGCAGGCTTCTTCGCCGCCGCCTTCTTCTTCGCGGGGGCCTTCTTGGCCGCCTTCTTGGGTGCTGCCTTGGTCGCCACGGGACCGCCTTCCTCGCCGGGCAGTGCCGACGTCTCTCAACCTTGGCCGACTGAAGGCGGGCTCTCGCCGCCTGTGCTCCCCGCGCACTCCACCGCCGGAATTCCCGCAGTGTGAGCAGCACGCGAGATCCCTGCGGACGTTAGGCGTTCGCGCACACGTAATCAACGATCCGCGACGAAGCGTGTCTGGGCATCGCGCCGCTCGCCGCGACCCGCTTCGTCGCTCAAGCTCACTTGCGGCGGTGGGACCAGTCGTGCTCGAAGCGCTCCAGCTGCTCCAGCGCGCCGGGCAGGTCGCGCTTGGCGACGTTCGAGATCGCGATCAGGCGCCGGTGCCAGCGGGCGGCCTCGTCCGCGCGCAGCTTCGTCGCCCCCAGCTCCGCGAACGCGGCGCGCAGACCGTCGGACACCCGCATGAACGCCACGGCGTCCACCTGACCCGGACGCTGTCCGGGCTCTTCTCCGGGGAAGTCGCCCCCGATCCGGCCTGCCTGATCCATCTGCTCCCCTGCTGTGCGGCCGCTCCACCGTAGCGCCCCCTGCCCGGGCCCCGCGGGGATCGCATTAGCATGGCCCGGTGACCACCTCCCCCGCCACCGAATCGTCGCCGCCGCTGCGCGCCTCCACCGCGCTGGCCGTGATCGGCGCCGCGGGCGCCGCGCTCATGGCCATTGCGCACATGGGCGTGGACGTCCCGCTGCTGCCGACGCAAGGCCTCGGCCGCGCCGTCCCCGTCGCCGCGGCGGCCTTCTCCGTGGGCGCCGTGGTTTTCGCGGCCACGGCATGGGGCCTGGCCAGGAGAGCGCGCTGGGCC
>DATMKC010000057.1:0-3633 GCA_035553555.1 Egibacteraceae bacterium
GCACCGGGTCCTCGCCGAAGCCGCCGCGCGCGGCGACGTCGGACAGCACGTCCTCCACGCCGCGACCGAACGGCGAGCCCGAGCTCATCGCCACCCGCTCGTTCGCCAAGGTCGTACGAGCCAGCGGCCAGCCGCCGCCGACCTCGCCGACGACGCAGTCGTCGGGGACGAACACGTCGTCGAGGAAGACCTCGTTGAAGGCGGCGTGCCCGGTGAGCTCCCGCAGCGGCCGCACGTCGACGCCGGGGGTCTTCATGTCGAGCAGGAAGTAGGTGATCCCCCGGTGCCGGTCCGGCCCCTTGCCGGTGCCGCTGGTGCGGGCCAGCAGGATCGCCCAGTCGGCGATCTGCGCCATCGACGTCCAGACCTTCTGGCCGTTGACCTTCCAGCCGCCCTCGACCTTCTCGGCGCGCGTCTGGAGCGCGGCCAGGTCCGAGCCCGCGCCCGGCTCGCTGAACATCTGGCACCAGACGATCTCGCCGTGCAGGGTGGGACGCACGAAGCGCTCCTGCTGCTCCGGCGTCCCGTGCGCCACGATCGTCGGCGCCGCCCAGCCGCCGATGATGAGGTCGTGCCGCCGCACCCCCGCGGCGGCGAACTCCTCGTCGATGACCAGCTGCTCGACGGCGTTGGCGTTGCGGCCCCAGGGCTGCGGCCAGTGCGGCACGAGGTAGCCGGAGTCGGCGATCGCCGCCTTGCGCGCGGCGTCGTCCAGGCCGTCCAGGGTGCCGAGGAAGGCGCGCACCTGCTCGCGCACCGGCGCGGTGTCCTCGCCGAGGTCGAGCGCCAGGTGCCGGCGTGCGCCGCCCAGCGCGAGGTCGGCGGCGCGCCCCCGCCACCGGGCCGGGTCGCCGATCAGCGCCCGCAGCGAGAGCGCGCGCTTGAGGACGACGTGGGCGTCGTGCTCCCACGTGTAGCCGATGCCGCCGAGCACCTGCAGCGCGTCCTTCGCGTTGTCCAGCGCGGCCTGCACGGCCACCGCCGCGGCGACCGTCACCGCGAGCTCGGCCTCCGGTGCCAGCGGCTCGTCGAGCGCGCGTGCGGCGTCCCACGCGGTGGCCCGCGCCTGCTCCGCGCGCACGAGCATGTCGGCGCACTTGTGCTTGATCCCCTGGAAGACGCCGATCGGCCGCCCGAACTGCTCGCGCGTCTTCGCGTAGTCGACCGCCGTCTCGAGCGCCCATCCGGCGAGACCGGCCGCCTCGGCCGCGACGACAGCGGCCGACAGCGTGCGTACGGCAGCGGCGTCCAGCCCGCGCAGCACGCGCGCATCCGGCACCACGACGTCGTCGAGGACGACCTGGGCCGGGCGCCGCGTCGCGTCGAGCCCCTGCAGCGACTCCACCTGCGCCTGCGCTGCCTCGACGACGAACCAGACCGGGCCGCCGTCTGCCTCGGCACCCAGCACCAGCAGGTCGGCCAGCCCGGCACCCACGACCGGACGGACGCTGCCGCGCACCGTGACCCCGTCGGCGCTCGGAGTGGCGGTGAGGCCGCCGGGTGCCAGCGCCACGGCGGCGGTGGCCGAGCCGTCGACGAGGGCCGGGAGCAGCTCCTTGGCGGCCGTGCCGCCCGCGCGCTGGACCAGCAGGCTGGCCAGCAGCGTCGGGAGCGCCGGCCCGGAGGCCAGCGAACGCGCCAGCTCCTCGACGGTGACGGCCAGCTCCACGCCGCCCGCGCCGGAGCCGCCGGACTCCTCCGGCACGTGCAGGCCGAGCAGCCCCTGGTCGGCCAGCCCGGACCACCACTGCGGACGCGTCTCCGGCCCCTCGAGCGCCTCGCGGGCGGCGCCGCGCACGTCCGCACGCTCGGCCCACCCGCGGATCGCGGCGGCGAGCGCCTCATGGTCCTCGCTGATCCCGATCGCCACGTCGACCGCCTCCTGCTCGAGAGATTGCGGCATACTAGAACAGGTTCTTGTTCTCGCGCAGGTATCCGCTGTGCACGTGATGCATGAGACACCGAGAACTGGCTAGAACCGGTGCTACTTTCGCTCCTTCACGGGGCGCTGCTCTTGTCCCAGGGAGAGGCGGGAACGCATGGCGATGGCCAGCACCACGACGACGTCGCCGGACGTGGAGACAGCGGCACAGCGCGACCGCCGCTCCCGCATCGTCCAGGCGGCGCTGGCGCTCGCCAGCCGCGGCGGCTACGACGACGTGCAGATGCGCGAGGTCGCCGAGCGCAGCGGCGTCGCGCTGGGCACGCTGTACCGCTACTTCCCCTCCAAGGTGCACCTGCTCGTGAACGCGATGGCGCACGAGCTCGAGCGCATGAGCAGCCGGCTGCAGCGCCGCACCATCCCGGGCGACACCCCCAGCGCCCGCGTCGAGTGGGTGCTGGAGCGGGCGACCCGGTCGCTGCAGAAGGACCCCAACCTCACCGAGGCGATGATCCGGGCGATGATGGCCGCCGACTCCACCGTCGCGGTGGAGGTCGCCGCCGTCCGCAGCCAGATGGGCGGCATGATCATCGCGGCGATCCGCGGCGACCGTGAGGCGCACCCGGACGACGCGGAGTACGCCGCCGTCCTGCAGGACGTGTGGTTCGCGCGGCAGATCGCCTGGCTCGGCGGGCGCATCAGCAGCGCCGACGTGTGGCGCGACATCGAGTCGGCGATCCGGCTCGTCCTGCGCGACCACGAGTAGCCGCGCAGGCGTCTCTGCTAGTCGGGGAAGCCTTCCGACGCCTTCTTGGTCTTGGTGTCGTAGATCTTGTCGACGCAGCGGTTGCTGCCCGGCTTCTCCGGCGTGAAGCGCACGAACTTGCCGCCCTTCACCTGCACGACCTTGGTGCAGCTGGACAGCTGGCGCCCGCCGACGTCCTGCCCGGGGAACAGGCCGTTCCCGGTGTAGCTGCGCACCTTCGGCAGGGTCGCCAGCAGCGCCTTGCGGGTCGGCTTCGGGCCGATCTCCTTCATCTTCTCGACGAACAGCGCGGCGGCACCCCAGGCGAACTGCCCGATCCCGGTCGGCGTCTTGCCCGGCGCCACCTGGTTGAGCCACTGCGCGTACGTCTTCAGCTCGGGGTTGATGCCCATCTCCTCGTTGAGCGAGGCGGTGACGGCGATGTAGGTGCCCTCGGCCGCAGCGCCCGCGCCGGAGATGTAGTTCGGGGTGTACGCGGTGACGGTCGGCTGCCACACGGTCGGCTCGAAGCCCTGGGTCTTGAACTGCTTGGCCAGCGAGGCGGCCTGCTCCTGCGCACCGGTGAAGGTGACGTACTCGGCGCCGGAGTTCTTCAGCTGCTGCACGACCGGACCGTAGTTGGTCTCGGTGATGCCGATGGCCTTGGAGTAGATCCAGTTGTAGCCGAGGACCGCCTTGGTGGCCTCCATGTCCTCGTTCGCGAGCTCGCGGGTGACCTCGCCGTCGATGTAGACGTAGGCCGCCTTCTTGATGGCGTCGGGGAACTTCTCGGCGGCCCAGCCGAACATGCCGGTGCTGCGGGCACCGCCGGTGCCGGCAGCGTTGATCGGGAAGGCGTTCGGCACCTTCTTCATCGGGTTGGTCGTCGACAGGCCGCGGATGTCCGGCATGCCGCACTGCTGGATGACCGGCGCGCCGCCCTGGTCGAACGCCGACACCGAGCCGACGCCGGCGAAGGTCTTGTCGCAGGCCTCGATGCTGGCGC
>DATMKC010000058.1:0-14369 GCA_035553555.1 Egibacteraceae bacterium
TCCCCCGAGTTGGAAGATCAGGGTCGTATTTGGCACAGATCCTCCAATTCACAGGCTGCGGCGAGACCTGGATGGCAGAAACTGAGGGATATCCGGCATTGCCGCCAGTCGGCACAAGCCGCATGCTGAGCCGATGCGCGACGTGGTGGTACTTGCCTTCGAAGGCGTCCAGAGCCTGGATGTCACCGGGCCGCTCGAGGTCTTCGCCTCGGCGAGCGCCGCGCTGCCGGACGGCCGCGGCTACCGCGTCGCCGTCCTGACGCCGGACGGCGCCCCGGTGCGCAGCTCGTCGGGCTTGGGGCTGCTGCCGCACGGCACGCTGGCCGACGCCCCGGCGCGCATCGACACGCTCGTGGTCGCCGGCGGGGACGGCACCGCGGCCGCCATGGCCGACCCCCGGCTGCTCGGCTGGCTGTCCGGCGCCGCGGCGCGCTGCCGCCGGGTGACGTCGGTGTGCAGCGGCGCGTTCCTGCTGGCCGAGGCCGGCCTGCTGGACGGCCGCCGCGCCACCACCCACTGGTCGGTCTGCGGCGCGCTCGCGCGCCGGTATCCCGCCGTCACCGTGGAGCCGGATCCCATCTTCGTGCGGGACGGCGACGTGTGGACCTCGGCCGGGGTGACCGCCGGCATGGACCTGGCGCTGGCGCTGGTGGAGGACGACCACGGCCGCGACATCGCGCTGGCGGTGGCGCGCCGGCTGGTGCTGTTCCTGCGCCGGCCGGCGAACTAGGCGCAGTTCTCCGCGCACCTGGCGGCGCAGCTCGCCGACCGAGCGCCGCTGCGGGAATTGCAGGCGTGGGTCGCCGAGCACCTCGACGCCGACCTGACCGTCGAGGCGCTGGCGCGCCGCGCCGCGATGAGCTCCCGTCACTTCGCGCGCGCGTTCCGGCAGGAGACCGGCGCCACGCCCGCCCGCTACGTCGAGCGGCTGCGCGTCGAGGCGGCGCGCCGGCGGCTGGAGGAGTCCGGCGACGCGGTGGAGCGCATCGCCGCCGAGTGCGGGTTCGGAACGGCCGAGACGATGCGCCGGGCGTTCCTGCGCGTCGTCGGTGTGGGCCCCGCGGAGTACCGGCGGCGCTTCCGCGCGCCGGCGCATCATTGACAGGAGAAGCCGTGCGCATCGCGATCCCGCTGTATGACCGGATGACCGCGCTCGACGCCATCGGGCCGTACGAGGTGCTGGCCCGCATCCCCGGCGCCGAGGTGGTGTTCGTCGGCCACGCCGCCGGTGAGGTGCGCGCCGACCAGCGGCTCGGCCTGACCGCCGACGCCGTGTTGGAGGACGTGCCGGCGCCCGAGGTGGTGCTGGTCCCGGGCGGTCCGGGCCAGGCCGACCTCATGGGGGACGAGCGCCTGCTGTCGTGGCTGCGCCGCACCCACGAGACGACGACGTGGACGACGTCGGTCTGTACCGGCTCTCTGTTGCTCGCGGCCGCGGGGGTCCTGGAGGGCCGGCGCGCGACGTCGCACTGGCTCGCGCTCGAGGCGCTGCGCCGTTTCGGCGCGGAGCCGGTCCAGGAGCGCTGGGTCGAGGACGGCAAGATCATCACGGCCGCGGGCGTGTCCGCGGGCATCGACATGGCGCTGGAGTTGGCGTCGCGCCTCGCGGGGCCGCAGGTGGCTCAGGGCATCCAGCTCGGGATCGAGCACGACCCGCAGCCGCCATTCGACGCCGGCTCGCCGTCCAAGGCGCCGGACGACGTGGTCGCCTTCCTGCGGGCGAACTCGCGCTTCGTCTTGGAGGGCCGCCCGACGACCTAGCCGATCGGGGCGGCCGCGGCCGCTTTGGCGGGGCTGACACAGCCGCACGGCACACTGGCGGCATGCCGCCGTTCAAGGAGTCGGTCAACGAGGGGAGCGTGCGCGCTCTCGCCCGGCGCCTGTCGGCGGCGGGCGCATTCCCGGCCCGGCGCTTCACGGCCGACGCCACGCGCGGCCTTGAGTCGCTGGAGCTCAAGGCGCGGATCGCGCACGTGGTGGGGGCGCTGGAACGTCACCTGCCGGGGGACTTCGCCGAAGCGGCGCGGTTGGTGGAGGACGCCGTCGCCGGATCCGACCTGGGCATGTGGTCGGCGTGGCCGGCGACCGACTGGGTGGCGGCCGCAGGGCTGGACCATCCCGAGATCGCGCTGCCGCTGCTGGCGCGGCTGACCGGGGTCGCCAGCGCGGAGATGGCGATCCGCCCCTTCATCGACCGCCACCCGGCACGGACGCTGCGCCAGTTGCGCACGTGGACCTCGCACCCCGACGAGCACGTGCGGCGCCTGGTCAGCGAAGGCAGCCGACCGCGGCTGCCCTGGGCGTCGCGCATCGCGTTGCTGGAGGCCGAGCCGCACCTGACGGTGCCGCTGCTCGACGCCTTGCGAGAGGATTCCAGCCCCTATGTGCGGCGGTCGGTCGCCAACCACCTGAACGATCTCAACAAGGTCGACCGGGGGCTGGCCCTCGAGACGGCGTCACGCTGGTCTGCCCAGGGAGGGCAGCACGTCGAGGCGGTGCTGCGCCACGGTCTGCGCACGCTGGTGAAGGCCGGTGACGCCGAGGCGCTGGGGCTGGTCGGCGCGCCGCCCGCTCGCGTGCGGCTGGCGGACCTGGAGGTGCTCACCCCCCGCGTGCGCCTCGGCGGGTCGCTGCGTTTCCGTTTCACGGTCACGTCGCAGGAGCGCGAGCCGATGCGGGCGGTCATCGACTATCTCGTGCACCATCGCAAGGCCAACGGCGGCACCACCCAGAAGGTGTTCAAGCTGTCGACGCGGACGCTGGCGCCCGGCGCCCCGGTGACGATCGAGCGGGCGCACGCGATCCGTCCGATCACCACCCGCCGCTACTACCCGGGGGAGCACCGCGTCGAGGTCCAGGTCAACGGCGCGGTGCTCGGGGGCGGAACGTTCATCTTGGACCCGTGAGTCCCGCGCGGCGCGCCACTCCTCAGCGCAGCGAGAACGGGGGATAGCGGTCCGTGATGAGCAGCAGGGCGTAGGCCTCCACCCGCAGCTTCCAGCGCAGCACCCCTTCGACGAAGTCGAACAGCCCACGCGGGTAGCGGCCGGTGAACAGGATCGCGAACCACGCGATGACGGTCGCCACCACCGACGCGATGCCCAGGAAGAGCAGCACGACGTAGTGCGGCACGGCCAGCAGCCACTTGACCAGGGGCATCCAGCGGTTGAGGTCCTCCCGCGCGTCGGGATACGCGAGGTCGAGGTGGACCGACTGCTCCTCGTCCACCGAGGGATAGCGGTCGGTCATGAGCGACAGGTAGGCGAGCACCCTGGCGGAGAAGCGCGCGAGCTGGAGGTTGAAGTCGAACCACCAGCGCGGGTACTTCTGCCGGAAGACGATGGTCAGCAGCACTGGCAGGACCAGCACGCCGCCGCCGAAGGTGCCGATCTGCACGGCGTCCTCGCCGCCGAAGGACGGGCCGTTCATGTGCCCGATCAGGCCCAGCAGGACCGCGACCGGAATCGCGTAGAGGAGGCGTAGCAGCGTCGACGTGCGGTCGAGACCCTCTTCGGGATAGTCGACTCGCAGCCGGGCGGGGGCGGGGTCTTGCGATGGGGCACTCATGGCACGTTCCTCTTCGTTGTCGGAACCGTTCGCGACAGGCTGCGCCGCGCCATGCGCAATGCCGCACGGCGCTCAGGTGTGCTGCTCCGGCCGACCTCCCGGCGCCGGGAGCCCCCCGGAGCACCTTACGTCCGAATTGGGGGCTCGAACTCATCCTGGACGGATTGGAGCGGGCGCGCGCCGGCCGTCGAGCCCCGACCACGGTCCAGGCCGGCAGGTTCCGGTTTACACATACCGATATAGGAATATGATGATCCCATGGCACGAGCAGCCACGACGTCGGACGTCTTCAACGCGATCGCCGAGCCGCAGCGCCGGGAGATCCTCGCGCTGCTGCGGGCGGGTGAGCGGCCGGTGACCGAGTTGGCCCGGGAGCTCGGCATGACGCAGCCGGGGGCGTCCAAGCATCTTCGGGTGCTCCGGGAGGTCGGTCTGGTGCGGGACCGCAGGGCGGGCAAGCAGCGCCTGTACGCCCTCGACGCGCGGGGGCTGCGACCGGTCCACGAGTGGACCGGCGGGTTCGCGCAGTTCTGGAACGCAAGCTTCGACCGGCTCGACGAGTACGTGCAGGACCTCAAGCACACAAGGCAGGAGTGACCGATGGCAGCGACAGCAGGGGACACGCCGGCGCAGTCGCCGACGGCGGACCGCGAGATCGTGATCTCGCGGGTCATCGGCGCCCCGCGGGAGCTGGTGTTCGAGGCGTTCACCGACGTGCGGCACCTGTCGCGCTGGTGGGGTCCGGAGGGCTTCACCACCACCACGCGGGCGTTCGAGTTCCGCGTCGGCGGGGTGTGGGACTTCGTGATGCACGGACCCGACGGGACGGACTACCAGGAGTGGATCACCTGGACCGAGATCGCCCCGCCGGAACGGATCGCGCTGCTCCACGGTGAGTCCCGCGGCGACCCGGACGCCTTCGAGTCCGTCCTCACGTTCCAGCTCGACGGCGCGGCGACCCGGATCGAGATGCGCACGGTGTTTCCCACCAGGGAGCTGCGCGACGAGGCGGTCGAGAAGTACCACGCCATCGAGGGCGGCACGCAGACCCTGGACAACTTGGCCGCCTACGTCACCGAGGTGCTGCGCAGCGGAGAGCAGCGCTGATGGCCGGGAAGGTGTTCTTCAGCGTCACGATGTCGCTGGACGGCTTCATCGCGCCCGAGTCCATCGAGGACCTGATGAAGCGGCAGTGGATGGAACTGCACCAATGGATGTTCCCGCAGCGGTTCTTCCGGGAGAACCTGAAGCTCGGCGAGGGCGGCGAGGAAGGGCGCGACAACGACATCGCGCGGGAGACGTTCGAGCGCACCGGCGCGAGCGTGATGGGCAAGCGCATGTTCGACGCCGGCGAGCGGGCGTGGCCGGAGGAAGCGCCGTTCCGCACGCCCGTGTTCGTCGTGACGCACGAGCAGCGAGACCCGTGGGTGCGGCCGGGCGGGACGACCTTCCACTTCGTCAACGACGGCATCGCGTCCGCGCTCGACCAGGCCCGCGAGGCGGCCGGCGACCGGGACGTCCGCATCGCGGGCGGCGGCGCGACGATCCTGGAGTACGTGAACGCGGGTCTGATCGACGAGTTCTCGATCGCGCTGTCACCCGTCCTGTTCGGCTCCGGCATCCGCCTGTTCGAGGGCGTGGATGCGGGCCGCGTGGCCCTGGAGCCGGCTGGTACGGAGTCCTCCTCAAGGGTGACGCACCTGACGTACACCGTCCGGCAGCGGTAACCGAGCCGGCCAGTACAGCATCGGCGACCGATCGGAGCGCGAAGTGGTCCGGCACGCCCTCTGGTCCAACGCACAATGTCCCGAGACAGGTGTGAACCATGTCTCGGGACATCACATTGGTGCCCGCGGCAGGATTCGAACCTGCGGCCTTCTGCTCCGGAGGCAGACGCTCTATCCCCTGAGCTACGCGGGCGGGGGCTCCTCGAAGAGGCCGGCCTACTGTAGCACCGGGTCTCGGGCGCCCCACCGGCCGTGAAGGGCCAGCCATACCCCGGTCTGCCACCTATTTGGTCGCCCGAATGGGGGGTACATCGCATCTACGGCCACGCCGACCGGACTAGCATGGCCGCATCTACCCTCATGTTGCGACAGGAGCAGGGCTTGGCACGGGTGATGGCCTGTGATGACGACCACGTCATCCGCGGGTTGCTCGAAGTGAACCTCGAGATGGAGGGCTATGACGTCGTCACCGCCTCCGATGGCCAGGACGCCCTGGACAAGGTGCGCGACAACCCCCCGGACCTGATCCTGTTGGACGTGATGATGCCCAACCTCAACGGCTGGCAGGTGGCCGAGGCGCTGCAGTCGGACGAGTCCACCAGGGGCATCCCCATCATCTTCCTGTCGGCGCGCGCCATGGAGGCCGACGTGCAGAAGGGCACCAGCCTGGGCGCCGCGTCCTACGTCACCAAGCCGTTCGACCCCATCGATCTGATGGAGTTGGTCGCCGAGCACCTGCGCAAGCGCGGCATCACCTGACCGCCGCGCGACGAGTCAGGACAAACCCGTCATCTGTCCCTCCTGGTCATCACACCTAGGCTGGGCCGATGGGCATCGCCGAACGGGGAATCGCCGCGGCGCCGGGCGTCGACCGGCCCGGCGACCACAGCTGCCTCGTCTACGACGACGCCGAGCAGCGCGCCGAGCACACCGCCTTCTGGGTGCGCCATGGCCTGGACCGCGGCGAGCGCGTCGTCTACGTGCAGCCGCCCGGCATGGCCGGGCAGTTCCAGGACGAGCTCGCGTCGTGGGGCCTGGATGTCACCGCGCCGCTGCGTGAGGGCCGCGTCGTCCTGCTGTCTCCGGAGCAGGCCCTCCTGGTCGACGGCGACTGGGACGTCGCCCGGCGCATGGCGCTGCACGAGGCGTTCGTGCGCGAGTCCGTCGGGCAGGGATTCGCGGCGGTGCGCATGGGCGCGGACGCGGCGGCCGCGATGGCGCACGTCCCCGGGCTGGCGGCGCTCTCGCGCTATGAGAAGGGCATGGAGAGCCTGACCCTGCGGCTGCCCGTGTCCGTGTTGTGCCTGTACGAACGCCGTGCGTTCGGTCAAGCTTTCGGTGGCGTCGCACTCGCGCACCCGCGGGGGATGGGGGACAGGCAGATGCACATCGTCGCCAAGCCGGGCCACGTGACGCTGGTCGGCGAAGTCGACATGTCCAACACTCAGCTCGTGGCCAGCGCGCTGCGCGAGGCCGCGACCCTGGACGGCCGCCTGGTCGTCGACCTGGCGGGCGTGTCGTTCATCGACTTGGGCGGCACCACGCAGCTGGTCGACCTGGCACGCCGCCTCGGCGGCCGCGACTGTGTCCGTGTGGTCGGCGCGCCGCGGCCGCTGCGGCGCATCCTCGGCGCGGCCGGCTGGACCGACGAGCTCGACCTGGTCGGCGGTGGCGTGGGATGACCGCCGGCGGCACCGCGCCGCCATCCGGCTTCCAGCACGAGGAGCTCACCTCCGAGGGCAGGCTGCCCCGGCCGCCGGCCGACCACCGGACGCTGCGCCTCGCGCGCGGCCCGCGGGACCTGTGAACGAGCTCGCGACCGACAGCGTGCGCCACGGCGGCGGTGAGGGCGTCCTGCGGCTGTCCCGAGCCGGGCGCGGTCATCTGCGAGGCTGAGCCGGCCGGGCCGCTTCGCGGGCGCCCGCGCGCCGCGTCTACCATTCGGCCATGATCGGCCCCGACCAGCTCGCCCCGCTCGTCCGCCAGGCGCTTTCCGCCGCCGGACTGCCCGACCGCGAGCCCGCGTTCGAGCGGCCGCGCCAGCGCGAGCACGGCGACTGGGCCACCAACGTGGCGCTCACGCTGGCCAAGCCGGTGGGCAAGCCGCCGCGCGAGGTCGCCGAGTCGATCGTGGCGCACCTGCCCGCCCACGATGGCGTGGACGCCGTGGAGGTCGCGGGACCGGGCTTCCTCAACTTCCGCCTGTCGCACGGCGCGTTCCAGGACATCGTGCGCGAGGCCGTGCGGCGCGCCGCCGGCTGGGGCCGCGCGGAGCCGGCGCAGCCCCTGGGCAGCGTCAACGTCGAGTTCGTCAGTGCGAACCCCACCGGGCCGCTGCACGTGGGCGCCGGGCGCTGGGCCGCGGCCGGCGACGCGATCGCCGCGCTGCTGGACGCCGCCGGCTGGACCGTCACCCGCGAGTACTACCTCAACGACGCCGGCAACCAGATGGAGTTGTTCGCCGAGAGCGTCCATGCGGTCGCGCAGGGCCGGCCGGTGCCCGAGAACGGCTACCAGGGCGCCTACGTCTCCGAGCTCGCGGCCGAGCTGGCGGCCGCCGGCGTGGACGCGGCCGACCTCGGCGAGCAGGCCTACCGCCGCACCCGCGCGCGCATCGAGGCGACGCTGGAGCGCTTCGGCGTGACCTACGACGTGTGGTTCAGCGAGCGCTCGCTGCACGACTCGGGTGCCGTGGACCGCGCCGTGGCGCGCCTGCGCGAGGGCGGCTGGGTGGACGAGGTCGACGGCGCGCTGTTCCTGCGCACCACCGAGCTCGGCGACGACAAGGACCGCGTGCTCATCCGCTCCGACGGCCGCCCGACGTACTTCGCCGCCGACTGCGCCTACATGCTGAGCAAGGCCGAGCGCGGCGCCACGCGCGCCGTCTACCTGCTCGGGGCGGACCACCACGGCTACGTCAGGCGCCTCCAGGCGGTGGCGCGCGCCCTGGGGCTGGGCGAGGACTGGCTCGAGGTGATCATCGGCCAGCTCGTGAACCTGTACCGGGGCGGCGAGGCGGTCCGCATGAGCAAGCGGACCGGGGAGATGGTCACCTTCGACGAGCTGATCGACGAGGTCGGCCGCGACGCGGCCCGCTACACGTTCCTACGCACCTCGCTGGACGTCACGCTGGACTTCGACATCGCCGAGGTGGTCAAGCAGGAGCGCGACAACCCCGTCTACTACGTGCAGTACAGCCACGCGCGCATCGCCGGGATCCTGCGCACCGCGCGGGAGCGCGGGCTTGAACCCGGTGCCGTGGACGACGCGCGCCTGGAGCTGCTCACGCACCCCGCCGAGGAGGAGCTGATCCGCCGCGTGGGCGCCTACCCGGAGACGGTGGCCTACGCCGCGGCCGAGCGCGCGCCGCACAAGGTCGCCCGCTACGCCGAGGACCTGGCCGAGGGCTTCCACCGCTTCTACACGGAGTGCCAGGTCGTCGGCGAGGACGCGGAGCTGTCGCGCGCGCGCTGGTGGCTGGTGATGGCCGCCAAGCAGACGCTGGTGAACGCGCTGGGCCTGCTGGGCGTCGACTCGCCGGATCGGATGTGAGCGCCATGGACGAGTCCCTGCGGCGCGTCTTCCCGCGCACGGCCGTGTTCGAGCACGGGCGGCTGATGGCGGTCGGCGGCGTGGATGTGGAGGCGCTGGCCGCCGAGCACGGCACCCCGCTGTGGGTGCTGGACCGCCACGAGCTGGTCTCGCGCATGCGCGCCTACCGCGAGGCGTTCGGCGACGACGTCGGCGTGATCTACGCCGCCAAGGCGCTCAGCGTGACCGGCGTGCTCCAGCTCGCGGCGCGCGAGGGGCTCATGGTGGATGTCGCCAGCGGCGGCGAGCTGCGCAGCGCCGAGGTCGCGGGCGTGCCGATGGCCTCGGTGGTCTTCCACGGCAACAACAAGAGCGTCGAGGAGCTGGAGCACGCGGCGCGGACCGGCGTGGGACGCGTGGTGGTGGACAGCTTCACCGAGCTGGAGCGCCTGGCCGACGTCGCGGCGCGCACCGGCCACACCTTCCGCGTGCAGCTGCGCGTGACGCCCGGGGTGGACACCGACACACACGCGCACATCCGCACCGGCCACGACGACTCCAAGTTCGGCTTCACGCTGTCCACCGGCCTGGCCGACGAGGCGGTGGACCGCGCGGTGGCCCTGCCCGGCGTCGAATTGGTCGGCCTGCACAGCCACGTGGGCAGCCAGATCCTGGCCGGCGACGCGTTCGAGTCGGCGGTCACGGCGATGGTCGAGCTGCTGGTGCGCATGCGCCTGCGCCACGGCGTCGAGCTGCCCGAGCTCAACCTGGGCGGCGGGCTGGGCATCGCCTACCTGCGCGACGACCTGCCCGTGCCCATCGAGGAGTACGCGCGGCGGCTGCTCGCCGCCGTCGACGCCGAGTGCGCGTCTCTGGGCGTGCCCAGGCCGCGGCTGTTCGTGGAGCCGGGACGGTCCATCGCCGGTCCGGCCGGGCTGACGCTGTACCGGGTCGGCACGGTGAAGGACATCCCCGGCGTGAACACCTACGTGGCCATCGACGGCGGCATGAGCGACAACCCGCGCCCGGCGCTGTACGGCGCGCGCTACGAGTTCGTGCCGGCCGGCCCCGGCAAGCCGGTGGAGCAGACCCGCGCGGTCGCCATCGCGGGCAAGCACTGCGAGACGGGCGACGTGCTCGCGCGCGACGTCGCGCTGCCGGTGGACCTGGCCGAGGGGGAGCTGCTCGCGGTGGCCGCGACCGGCGCCTACAACCAGGCCATGGCCAGCAACTACAACCGGCTGCCGCGCCCCGCCATGGTGCTGGCCGGAGACGGGCGCGCCGACCTGCTGCTGCGCCGCGAGACGCTGGACGACCTGCTCGCCCATGACGTGCCGCTGCCCTGACCCCGCGGGGTTGGGTGCGGTTTCAGAGCCATGGCTCTGAAACCGCACCCACACAGGCGCGGAAGCTGTGGACGCGACCCGTAGACTCCCCCGCATGAGCGAACGCACCCTCACCGTCGGCCTGCTCGGCGCGGGCGTCGTCGGCTCCGGCGTGGTGCGCCTGATCGACGAGCACGCGGGCGAGATCTCCGCGCGCCTGGGAGCCCGCCTCGCGCTGGGGCCCGTCGCCGTGCGCGACCTGTCCCGCGCGCGCGACGTGGCGCCCGCGCGCCTGACCACCGACCCCGGCGAGGTCGTCAACGACCCCGAGGTCGACATCGTCGTGGAGGTCATGGGCGGCATCGAACCGGCCCGGGCCCTGATCACGGCGGCGCTGGAGAACGGCAAGAGCGTCGTCACGGCCAACAAGGCGCTGATCTCCACGCACGGCATCGAGCTCATCGAGCTGGCGCGCGCCAAGGGCGTGCGGCTGGAGTTCGAGGCCGCCGTGGCCGGCGCCATCCCCATCATCAAGCCGATGCGCGAGTCGCTGGCCGGGGACCGCGTCCGCAAGGTGCTGGGCATCGTGAACGGCACCACCAACTTCATCCTCACGCGCATGACCGAGGAGGGCATGGACTTCGCCGACGCGCTGGCCGAGGCCCAGCGCCTCGGCTTCGCGGAGGCAGACCCCACCGCCGACGTCGAGGGCTTCGACGCGGCGGCCAAGGCGGCGATCCTGGCCACGCTCGCGTTCGACGCGAAGGTGGTCGCCGACGACGTCTACCGCGAGGGCATCACCGGCGTCACGGCGCAGGACATCGCCTTCGCCGACCGCATGGGCTACGTCATCAAGCTGCTGGCCATCGCCGAGGCCGACGCCGACGGCGTCGGCGTGCGCGTGCACCCGGCGCTGGTGCCCAGGACGCACCCGCTGGCCAGCGTGCGCGAGAGCTTCAACGCCGTGTTCGTGGAGGCCGAGGCCGCCGGCGACCTCATGTTCTACGGCCGCGGCGCCGGCTCGCTGCCCACCGCCAGCGCCGTCATGGGCGATATCGTCACGGCCGCGCGCGCGCTGCTGTCCGGTGAGCGCCAGGAGCTGGGCGCCCAGCTCACCGACAAGCCGCTGCGGCCGTTCTCCGACACCGTGGTGCAGTACTACGTGCTGCTGGACGTGGCCGACGAGCCCGGCGTGCTCGCCAGCGTCGCGGCCGCCTTCGGCCAGCACCGCGTGTCCATCAAGAGCGTGTGGCAGGAGGGCCAGGGGTCCGGAGCCCAGCTGCTGCTGATCACGCACGCCGCCCGCGAGGCCGACGTGCGCGCCACCCTGGAGGACCTGCGCGGCCTGGACGCGGTGCGGGATGTCGCCAGCGTCATGCGGGTCGAGGGGAGCGAGGTCTAGCCATGGCGGCAGCGGCGGGCGTGCACCAGTGGCGGGGGCTGATCGAGGAGTACCGCGACCGCCTGCCGGTCGAGACGTCCACACCGGTGATCACCCTGCGCGAGGGCGGCACGCCGCTGATCCACTCGGAGGTGCTGTCGGAGCGCACCGGCTGCGACGTGTGGCTGAAGTTCGACGGCGCCAACCCCACGGGCTCGTTCAAGGACCGCGGGATGACCATGGCCATCTCCAAGGCGGTGGAGCGCGGCGCCAAGGCCGTGGTGTGCGCCTCCACCGGCAACACCTCGGCGTCGGCCGCCGCCTACGCGGCCAAGGCCGGCCTGGTCTGCGGCGTGCTGATCCCCAAGGGCAAGATCGCGCTGGGCAAGCTGGCGCAGGCGCTGGTGCACGGCGCGCAGGTCATCCAGATCGAAGGCAACTTCGACCAGGCGCTGGCGATCTGCCGCACGCTGGACGAGAAGTACCCCATCGAGCTGGTGAACTCCGTCAATCCCTTCCGCATCGAGGGCCAGAAGACCGGCGCGTTCGAGGTGTGCGACTTCCTGGGCCGCGCGCCCGACGTGCACGTCATGCCCGTGGGCAACGCCGGCAACATCACCGCCTACTGGAAGGGCTATCGCGAGTACCGCGACGACGGCGTGACCGACGGGCTCCCGGTGATGCGCGGGTTCCAGGCCGCCGGCGCGGCGCCCATCGTCAACGGCGCGATCGTCGAGAACCCCTCGACCATCGCCACCGCGATCCGCATCGGCAACCCCGCGTCGTGGACCCAGGCGGTCGCGGCGGCCGACGAATCCGGCGGCTCCATCCGCGCCGTCACCGACCGCGACATCATGAAGGCCTACCGCTCGCTGGCGCTGGAGGGCGTGTTCTGCGAGATGGCGTCGGCCTCCAGCGTCGCCGGGCTCCTGCAGCTTCACGGGGCCGGCGACCTCGCCCCCGGTCAGACGGTGGTGTGCGTGCTGACCGGCCACGGGCTCAAGGAGCCCGACTGGGCGATCACCGGCGCGGCCACGCCGGCCGTCATCCCGCCCGACGTCGACCGGGCCGCCGAGCTGCTGGGACTGGCATGAGCCCTGGCGTGACCGCGCACGACGGGATCGGCGTCTCGGTGCCCGCCACGAGCGCCAACCTGGGACCGGGCTTCGACGCCTTCGGCGTCGCGCTGACCATGAGCCTGCGCGCGCGGACCGCGCCGCGCGAGGAGCGCCGGGTCGTGCCCTCCGGTGACGGCGCCGCGGAGCTGCCGACCGGCGACGACAACCTCGTGTGGCGCGCCTTCACCACCTACTGCGAGCACTTCGGCGCCGCGGTGCCCGACGTCACGCTGCTGGTCGACAACGACATCCCGCTGGAGCGCGGCATGGGCTCCTCCTCGGCCGCCGCGGTCGCCGGCATCGTGCTGGCGCGCGCCGTGACCGGCGCCGGCGGGACGCACCAGGACCTCGTGGATCTCGCGGCCGGGTTCGACGGCCATCCCGACAACGTCGCCCCCGCCGTGCTCGGGGGACTGGTGGTGTGCGTGGCCGGAAAGGCCACCAGGCTGCAGCCCAGCGGCCGCCTGCGTCCGGTCGTGTGCGTGCCGGAGACCCGGCAGAACACCCACGAGGCGCGCGGCGTGCTGCCCGCGTCCGTGCCGCTCGCGGACGCCGCCGCCAACGGCGCGCGCGCCGCCCTGGTCCTGGCGGGACTGGCGGGCGCCGCCGCCTGGGATCCCGCCGCGATGGCCGACGTCCTGCACGAGCCCGTGCGCCTGGAGGTCATGGCCGCCTCGGGCGCGCTCGTGCGCGCGCTGCGCGCCGCCGGTATCGGCGCGTGCCTGTCCGGTGCGGGCCCCAGCGTGCTGGCCGTGGTCCCGCGCGCGGACGCCGTGGGGCTGGAGCGGGTGCGGGCCGAGGCCGGAGACGGCTGGCGCGTCCTGCCCCTGGACTGGGACCTCGCCGGCACGCGGCTGCTCCGGCGGGCCTGAGCCGCGCGAGCGGCCCTGCCGCGGTGGTTGCCGGAACAGGGTGCGGTCGCTACACTTCGCCCATCCCCGAATTCCTGGCCGTTGACGGCTTGGTGTGTGAGGGGAGATTCGAACAGGGACGCTCGTCCCGCAGTCCCGTCCCGCAGCGGTGCGGCGTGCAAGGCATCTTCGAGGGGCCTACCGATTCCTATCCGTGGCGCGGCAGCCGGTCTTGACGACCGCTCGCGATGGGCTCTGTGACGGGCTACCGGTTCTCTCTGCGGGTTGGGTTCCCGCAATGCCACCGCGGCCACGCGAAGCGTGGGCCGTACCGGACAGGAGTCGAATGAGCATGGACCGCAGCGTCCTCGCCCGGAAGCAGCTCACTGAGCTGAAGGACATCGCCGCCTCCCTGGAGATGCGCGGCTACCAGCGGCTCAAGAAGGCCGAGCTCGTCGAGGCGATCGTCGCCAAGTCGGGCGGAGGCGCCGACCGCAACGGCAACGGCGCCGGGCGCGCGGCGCGTGACGCCGACTCCACGGCTTCCACGCCCGAGCCCCGCGCCGAGCGTCCCTCCGACGGCGACGACGAGGGCCGCGTGCGGGTGCGCACCCGCACCCGCGACCGTGGCGAGCGCGACGACGCCGCCGACGGCGGCCAGACGCAGGACCGCGCGGCCGACGGCCCGGACACGTCTTCCGACAAGTCCCCGGACAAGTCCCCCGAGCAGTCCGGCGGCGAGCCCGCCCAGGCGCGCGAGAGCAACGCCGGTGGGTCCGGCCAGGCCGGCCAGGGCGGCGGCCAGGAGCGTGACCGCGGCGGGGACGGCCAGCGGCAGCGCCAAGGCGGCCAGGGCGGGGGCGACCGCC